>NZ_JBSGBF010000041.1:0-63417 GCF_053601115.1 Streptomyces sp. NPDC004788 | reverse complement strand
GGTGGCTGCGGACGAGGCGCGGGCCTCGCTGGCCGCGGCGGCGGAGGCCGACCGCGAGGCGGGCCGCGAGGCGGAGCGCGAGGTGGACAGGGAACCGTCGACGGGAGCGGGAACGGCCACCGGCGACTTCGAGGCGGAGGCCGGACGCACGGCCCTGACAGGCCACGCGGCCCGTGCGGCGATGCCGCGCGCGGGCACAGACGCAGGCGTGGGCCATGCGGCTCGTGCGGAGGCGTCGAGCGCGGGCGCGGGCGCCGATGTGGGCGTGGGCCATGCGGCCCGTGCGGCCGTGCCCAGTGGGACCGCGGCCTCCGAGACCGCAGCGGCCGCCGCGCCCGTCTCGCAGGGCTGGGCCGGGCCCGACATGGGGGCGCCGGCCACCTTCGTACTGCTGCGGCACGGCGAGACGGCGCTCACCCCCGAGAAGCGGTTCTCCGGCAGCGGCGGCGCCGACCCCGAGCTGTCCGCCGTCGGACGGCGCCAGGCCGAGGCCGTGGCCGCGGCGCTCGCCGCGCGCGGCACCATCCAGGAGATCGTCAGCTCGCCGCTCACCCGCTGCCGCCAGACCGCCGAGGCCGTCGCCACCCGCCTCGGCCTGGACGTACGGATCGAGAACGGCCTCCGCGAGACCGACTTCGGCGCCTGGGAGGGCCTCACCTTCGCCGAGGTCCGCGAGCGCTACAAGGACGACCTCGACGCCTGGCTCGCCTCCCCGAAGGCCGCCCCCACCGGCGGCGGCGAGTCCTTCGCGACGGTCGCCCGCCGCGTCGCCACGACCCGCGACCGCCTGACGGCCGCCTACGCGGGCCGCACGGTGCTCCTGGTCACGCACGTCACCCCGATCAAGACCTTGATCCGGCTGGCGCTCGGCGCGCCGCCGGAGTCGCTGTTCAGGATGGAGCTGTCGGCCGCGTCCATTTCGGCGGTGGCGTATTACGGGGACGGGAACGCGTCGGTGCGGCTGCTGAACGACACGTCGCACCTGCGGTAGGCGGGACGGGCGCCGTGGGGGGCCGCCCCCGTGCGGGCAGCGTTCAAACCGCTGGACCGCCGCCCCGTCCCCGTACCAACATCGCTCCATGAGCTGGCACTTCACCACCGACCACCGCGCCTTCCGCGACACCGTCCGCGCCTACCTCGCCGCCGACCCCGCCCGCCACACCGCGATGCTCACGATGCTGGAGATGCCCGAACAGCTTGTCGGGCCGTGCGGCTGGTGGGTGGAGGCCGGCGACGGGGAGGTCACCGGGGCGGTGCTGGTGGCGCCGGTCGGGGTGCCGCTGGTCGCGGGGATGGGGGAGGACGCGGCGCGGGCGCTGGCGGCGGAGCTGCCGGGGGCGGGCGAAGTGACCGCCGTACGAGGCGAGTCGGAGGCCGTCGAGGCGTTCGCGCGGGCCACCGGGCGGGCGTGGGCGGTCACGCGGCGGATGAGGCTGTTCCGGCTGGGCGAGCTGACGCCGCCGGAGCCCGCGCCGAAGGGCGCCGCGCGCACGGCGGGGCCGGCGGACGTGCCGCGGGCGCTGGCGTGGATGCGGGAGTACGCGCGGGACATCGGTGAGGACCCGGACGCGGACTACCGGGCCAACGTCGAGGGGCGGATCGGCGGCGGGCGGCTGAGCTTCTGGGTCGCGGAGGACGGCGAACCGCTCGCGATGGCGAGCACGTCGCCGGTCGTCGCCGGCCAGGCGCGCGTCTCGACCGTCTACACGCCGCCCGCCCACCGGGGCCGCGGCTACGGGGGCGCCGTGACCAGCGCGGTCAGCCGGGCGGCGCTCGACGCGGGCGCCGAACAGGTGCTGCTCTTCACCGACCTGGCGAACCCGACGAGCAACGCGCTCTACCAGCGGCTCGGTTACCGTCCCGTGCTCGACCACGCCGCGGTGGCGTTCGGCTGACCCTCAGCGGAGCAGCGCGGCCGCCTGCCGCGCCAGCGTCTCCACCCGCGCCCACTCCCGGCCCGCGAGCGCGTCCGCCGGCAGCATCCACGTACCGCCGACGCAGGAGACGTTCGGCAGCGCCAGGTAGCGGGACGCGTTGGCGGGCGAGACGCCGCCGGTCGGGCAGAAACGGGCGCGGGGGAGGGGACCGGCGAGGGACGTGAGGTACGGGACGCCGCCCGCCGCCTCCGCCGGGAAGAACTTCATGTCCGTGACCCCGCGTTCGAGCAGCGCCACGACCTCGGAGGCCGTCGACACGCCCGGCAGGAACGGCACGCCGGGCGCCCGCATCGCGTCGAGGAGCCCGTCCGTCCAGCCAGGGCTGACGAGGAAGCGCGCCCCCGCGTCGACCGCGTCCGCGACGCCCGACGCCGAGACGACCGTGCCCGCGCCGACGACCGCCCCGGGGGCACCGTCCGCGATCGCCCGGATCGCGTCGAGCGCGGCGGGGGTGCGCAGCGTCACCTCGATCAACGGCAGCCCGCCGGCCACGAGGGCGCGGGCCAGCGGTACGGCGTCGGCGGCGTCCTCGATGACGACGACCGGGACGACGGGCACGGCGGGGGCGAGGTCGAACACGCTCGTCATGCGCATGCGCCTCATCCTGCCGAGGGCGAGTGACATGCGCAACGAGCGTTGCGCATGTTGCAACGCACAGCGCCCCGCAGTACCCCGCAGCACCCCGAAGCGCCCTGCGGTGACCCGGTGACGGCGACCTAGTGGATCTCGTCCACCAGGACGTCCAGGAGCCCGGCCCTGGCGCCCTCCTCCACCACGTACCCCAGGTCCCGCAGCGCCTCCACCAGCTCCTCCCGGCCCGCAGGCGCCGCCCCCGCCTCCAGCAGGCTGCGTACGATCCGGCCCTTCGTCGCCTTGTTGAAGTGGCTGACCACCTTCCGCGTCGGCGCGTGCAGCACCCGCACCGTCGCCGTACGCGCCGCCACCTCGCCCTTCGGCTTCCACGCCGCCGCGTACGCCGACGAGCGCAGGTCCAGGACCAGCCCGTCGCCCGCCGCCTCCGGCAGCACCGTCGCCATCGCGCTCCGCCAGTGCGCCCCGAGCGCGCCGAGGCGCGGCAGCTTCACACCCATCGAGCAGCGGTACGAGGGGATCCGGTCCGCGACCGTGACCGCGCCCCACAGCCCGGAGAAGACCAGCAGGGACCGGCCGGCCCGCTCGCGCGCGGCCGCGTCCAGCGTGGCCAGGCCGAGCGCGTCGTACAGCACGCCCGTGTAGATCTCCCCGGCCGGCCGCGCCCCGGCCGTCCGCAGCTCGGCGTTCTTGGCCACCTCGCCGCGCAGCCCCTCGCTGAGTCCGAGCACCTCGCGCGCCTTCTCCTCGTCGGCCAGGCACAGCTCCACCAGCTCGTCGAGCACCGCCGCCCGCGCCTCCGCGAGCCCCGGCAGCGACAGCGACTCCGCCTTGAGCGGCGCCCCGCTCCCCGAGGCGGCCTTTCCTTCGGAGGGCGGCAACAGGACGAGCACGGTGGGTCTCCTTCGTACGTACGGGGGGTGGCGGGGGTGCGGCCCCACCGGCCCAGCGTACGAGGTCGTCCGGGTGCCCCTGTCCGCCCCGGCCCGTCCGGACCCGCCTCGCCGGTCCCTCCCTCCAGTCCCTCCCTCCCGTCTCGCCCCGCCGATCCCCCCGTCCCGCCGATCCCCCGCCCCGCCGACATCCCCCGTCCCGTCGACATGCCGCGTCCCCACCCCCGCCATACGCTCGGTTGCATGCCCCGCCGCCACATTCATGTGACCGCCGCAGCGGACGACCCGCTGCGGGCCGCCCTGCGTGCGCTGCGCACCGAGCTGGCGATTCCCGACGGCTTTCCGGAGGCCGTCCTCGCCGAGGCCGAGGAGGTCGCGAAGGCGCCGCACCTGCCCGACGAGGACGCCACCGACATCCCCTTCTTCACCATCGACCCGCCGACCTCCCGCGACCTCGACCAGGCCATGCACCTCGGGCGCCGGGACGGCGGCGGGTACCGGGTTCACTACGCCATCGCCGACGTCGCCGCCTTCGTCGCACCCGGCGGCGCGATCGACGCCGAAGCCCACAAGCGGGCGACCACGCTCTACCTGCCCGACGGCAAGGTGCCGCTGCACCCCGCCGTGCTCTCCGAGGGCGTCGCGAGCCTGCTGCCCGGCAACACCGTGCCCGCCCTGCTGTGGCGTATCGACCTCGACGCCGAGGGCCGCACGGTGAGCACCGACGTGCGCCGTGCGAAGGTCCGCAGCCAGGTCAAGCTCGACTACGAGGGCGCCCAGGCCCAGATCGACGCGGGCACCGCCGAGGAGCCGCTCGCCCTGCTCGCCACCGTCGGCCGGCTCCGCGAGGCGCTGGAGATCGAGCGCGGCGGGATCTCCCTCAACGTCCCCGAGCAGGAGGTCACCACCCGGACCGACGGCTCGTACACCCTCGAGTACCGCGCCGTGCTCCCCGTCGACGGCTGGAACGAGCAGATCTCGCTGCTGACCGGCATGGCGGCGGCCGACCTGATGATCGCCGCGGGCACCGGCATCCTGCGCACACTGCCGCCCGCCCCGGACGGGTCCGTCGCCCGGCTGCGCCGTTCGGCGAAGGCCCTCGGCATCGACTGGCCGCACCACGTCTCGTACGCGGCCCTCATCCGCTCCCTCGACCCGCACAACAGCAGGCACGCCGCCTTCCTCCAGGACGCCACCACCCTGCTGCAGGGCTCCGGCTACACCCCCTTCACCGACGGAAACGTCCCGTCGCCCGCCATCCACGCCGCCATCGCCGACGAGTACACGCACTGCACGGCCCCGTTGCGGCGTCTCGTCGACCGGTACGCGGGCGAACTCGCCCTGGCGGCCGTCGCGGGCACGCCGCCGCCCGAGTGGGTGCTGCACGCACTGGACGGACTGCCCGCGGACATGGCGAGGGGCGGCAAACTCGCCAACAAGGCCGAACGGGGTTCCGTCGACATCGTCGAGGAGGCCTTGATGAGCCATCGGATCGGGGAGGTCTTCGACTCGATCGTCATCGACCTGAAGACGGCCCACACCGGCGTCGTCCACCTGGAGGACCCGGCCGTCATCGGGGACGTCGTCGCCGACGGAGCCCGCCTGCCGCTCGGCGACCCGCTGCGGGTCAGGCTGACGCAGGCGGATCCGGGACGGGCGAAGGTGCAGTTCGCGCCCGCGTGACGGACTGCGTGACGGACTGCGTGACCGACTGGGAGAGGGCCTGGAACAAGGCCCGCGGGTCGTCCGCGTGCAGGCGCACGGTCCGTACCGGCCGCGGCGCCCCGAGCAGCCTCGGCGCGTCGACCGGCCCGGTCAGCTCCAGGGTGAGCGAGGTCTGCGAGCCGACGGCCAGGTTCAGCTCGCCGTCCGCCTTCTCGTGCGAGAACAGTGACTCGTGCCGCACGGCGGAGATCCGGTCCAGCGGTATCCGTACGTCCGTGTGCGCGGCCTGCCGCACTCGCAGCGTGTCCGCCGTGAGCAGGTGCGGGCGGGTCGCGGAGGCGGCGTGCAGGCCGAGGACGAAGAGCACGGTGTAGACGTCGAGGACGAGGAAGACGGCGTGGACGGCGGGCCACTCGGCGAGCAGGTACGACATGCCGACGGTCTCGACCACGCACACGAAGGCGAAGCCGTACATGAGCGGCGCCTGGTCGCGGGCGTGCGGGAACGGCACCGCTCCCGGCTCGCCGCGGTCCGGCCGCCGCGCGATCCACCGGCCCAGGCTCCCGAGCAGCCGCAGCTCGTGCCCGACGAGCCGCCGGGCCGGCTCGGGTACGAGTCGGCGCAGCGCCGCACGGGCCGTGAGCCCGCGCCGCCGCAGCCGCAGGAAGGCGACGCCGTTCGCGAGGAGCAGCAAGGCGGCGACGGCCTCGGCGGCGGCCAGGACGGGCGCGGGAACCGGCACGCCGGTGCCGAGACAGACGGCGAGGACGAGTTCGGCGGGCAGCAGGACGTAGACGCTGTACTTCATCGCGCCTGCTCCGAGGCCCGGCCCGATGCCCGCCCCGCGGTCCGCCCCGATGCCCGCCCCGCAGCCCGCTCCGCGGCGAGCCGGAGCGCGTGCCGCACGGCCGCAGCCTGCGCCGGCGCGAGGTCGGCGAAGAACACGTCGGCGAGCCCGCCCTCGGGCGCCTCCACGCCCACCTCGTCGGGCAGCACGGCGGCGAGCGCGGCGCCCGCTTCCGCGACGCGCGGGTCGTCGGGCGCGGCGTCGGCGAGGGCGTCGAGGCGGGCGTAGAGCGCGGGTGCCTGCGTGGCGGCCCCGCGCATCAGGTCCATCAGGCGGGCCCGGTCCTGCTCCGGCACGACCGTGTCGAGCAGGAGGAGGATCTCCCGGTCCTGCACCGCCGTCGGCGACGCGGCGACCGGCCCCGGCAGCTCGGCGAGCAGCCCGGCCAGCGCCGGGGACACCGGTCCGTCGGCCGCGAGCCGCCCCTCCCGGGCCTCCGCGAGCAGCTCCGCGAGCCGCGCCCGCCGCTCCCGGATCACCCGCTCCTGCCGCCCCAGGTCCTCGTCCAGCTCCTTCAGAACCTCCACCAGCTCCCGCCCCTCGTCGTCCGCGATTACGTCCCCGACCTCGTCGAGCCCGAGCCCCAGCTCCGTCAGCCGCCGGACCCGCGCGAGCAGCACCGCGTCCCGGATCCCGTACTCCCGGTACCCGTTCGCCCGCCGCACCGGCTCCGGCAGCAGGCCGAGCCGGTGGTAGTGCCGCACGGCCCGCGGCGTCACCCCGACGAGCGCGGCGAGCTCGCCGATCCGCATGCCCTGGCCCGTACGCACGTCCCGCATGTCCATGCCCCCAGTAGAAACCTTGACGCTGCGACAAGGTCAAGCGTCTGCGTGGCTCGCCGCCGACCATGTGCCACGACCGACCCGGAGACCGCCGGGTTCCGCTGATCCGCCCGGGCCCCGACGCCAGGTAGCATGGTCGGCACGGCAGACGAGCCGGGCGGGCGGCCGCGTGGGGATCCTCGGATCCTCCCGAGGAACGTCCGGGCTCCACAGGGCAAGGTGGTGGCTAACGGCCACCCGGGGTGACCCGCGGGACAGTGCCACAGAAAACAGACCGCCGGGGACCTCGGTCCTCGGTAAGGGTGAAACGGTGGTGTAAGAGACCACCAGCGCCTGAGGTGACTCAGGCGGCTAGGTAAACCCCACCCGGAGCAAGGTCAAAAGGGAACACCTCGGTGTTCCTGCGCGGACGATCGAGGGCTGCCCGCCCGAGTCCGCGGGTAGACCGCACGAGGCCGGCGGCAACGCCGGTCCTAGATGGATGGCCGTCACCCCGACGACCGCGAGGTCCCGGGGTACAGAACCCGGCGTACAGCCCGACTCGTCTGCCTCACTCTCCCTCCCCTTCTCCCTCTCTCATTCGAGGGACCGCGCCGCCACCCTCCGCAGATGCGCCTCGAACACCTTCCGCGCGTCCGGGTTCAGCGTGCGCAGCGCCACCATCGCCGTGATGACGACGTCGCAGAGCTCGGCCTCGACGTCCTGCCAGGTGTGGCTGTGGCCCTTGCGCGGGTTCTGGCCGGTGGCGCCGATCACCGCCTGGGCCGCCTCGCCGACCTCCTCGGAGAGTTTGAGGACGCGCAGCAGGATCTCCTGGCCGGGCGGGAGCTGCTGATGGGCCGCGAGCCATTCCTGCAGACGGGCGATGGTCGGCCAGACGGGATCGGTCATGGTCGGCAGCCTGCCCCTTCCGGGTCACCGGTGAAACGGGGCGGAGGCCACCGTGCCGCCCGCTCCCCCCCGCCCGTTCTCCCCGCCCGTTCTCCCCGCCCGCTCTTCCTGTCCGCCCGGGTGACCCCGCCGGTGTGTTGAGCGGCGGGTCCGGCGCGGTCGCCGTACGGTCCGGGGCGTGACCGTTCCCGTGGAGCAGCTCAGCGATCCCGCCGTACGCGCCTTCGTGGCCGCGCTCAACGCCAACGACCGGGCCGCCTTCCAGGCCGCCCTCGCGCCCGGTGCCAGCATGTCCGACGACGGTTCGAACCGGGACCTCGACGACTGGACCGAGCGGGAGATCTTCTCCTCGAACGGGCGCATGGAGGTGGAGGAGGAGACCGACGGCGGACGCACGCTCGTCGCGACCTACACCAACGACACCTGGGGCTCGATGCGGACCGTCTGGCGCTTCACCGTCGACGGCGGCAAGGTCTCCCGCTTCGACACCGGGCAGGCGCCGACCGACTAGCCCGTCCGTACGGAGGCCTCAGCCCCGCCCGGACACCGGGCAGGCGCCGGCCGACCAGCCCGTCCGTACGGAGGCCTCAGCCCCGCCCGGACACCGGGCAGGCGCCGGCCGACCAGCCCGTCCGTACGGAGGCCTCAGCCCCGCCCGATGTATGGCATCGCCGTCGCCATCACCGTCGCGAACTGCACGTTCGCCTCCAGCGGCAGCGCCGCCATGTGCACCACCGTCGCCGCCACGTCCGCCGCGTCCATCACCGGCTCCACCGCCAGCTGACCGTTGGCCTGGAGGATGCCGGTCTGCATGCGGGCGGTCATCTCCGTGGCCGCGTTGCCGATGTCGATCTGGCCGCAGGCGATGCGGTACGGACGCCCGTCCAGGGACAGGGACTTGGTGAGGCCGGTCATCGCGTGCTTCGTCGCCGTGTACGCGACGGAGTGCGGGCGCGGCACGTGCGCCGAGATGGAGCCGTTGTTGATGATGCGGCCGCCCTGTGGCGACTGCTCCTTCATCGCGCGGTAGGCGGCCTGCGCGCACAGGAACGCGCCCGTCAGGTTGACGTCCACGACCGCCCGCCAGGTCGCCGGGTCCAGGTCCTCGACCGGGGTGCCGCCGCCCGCGAACGAACCCGCGTTGTTGAAGAGCAGGTCGACCCGGCCGAAGCGGTCGCGTACCGCCGTGAAGAGGGCCGCGACCTGCTCCTCGGACGTCACGTCCGTCGGTACGCACAGGGCCTGACCCTCCGGCAGGCCGGCCGCCGTCTCCTCGAGTGCGGGCAGGCGCCGGCCCGCGAGCGCCACCGACCAGCCGGCCGCCGCGAGGGCCCGGGCCACGCTCCGGCCGATGCCCGAACCGGCTCCTGTCACCACTGCGACACGTGCGTTGCTCATGGGCGCGCAGCGTACGGCAGACCGCTGCCCCGTGAACTCATCCGTCCGACACGTGGATGTTCTGTACCCGACAAACCTAGGTCGTCCCGCCCCCCTGCAATAGCGGATGGACAGCATCCGTCAGGGGAGGGGCTCATGACACCCGTACCGACCCACGCCGACGAACTCCGCGCGATGGCCCGCCACCTGGGCCGCCGCCGCTTCCTCACCGCCACCGGCGCCGCAGCCGCGCTCGCCTTCGCCGTGAACCTCCCGGCCGCCGGCACGGCCGCGGCCGCCGAGCTCGACGGCCGCCTCATATCCGACGACCCGTTCACCCTCGGGGTGGCATCCGGCGACCCCCAGCCCGGCTCCGTGCTGCTGTGGACGAAGCTGGCCCCGCGCCCGTACGAGCCCGGCGGCGGCCTGCCTGCCGGCACCCGCGTCACCGTCAGCTGGGAGCTGGCCCGCGACGAGCGCTTCACCAAGGGCGTACGACACGGCACCGCGCCCGCGCACGCCGAGTTCGACCACACCGTGCACGTCGAGGTCGACGGACTCGCGCCCGGCCGCGACTACTTCTACCGCTTCCGCGCCGGCGCCTGGACCAGCCCGGTCGGCCGCACCCGTACCGCACCCGCGCCCGGCGCCCACAACACCCGCCTGAAGCTCGCCGCCGTCTCCTGCCAGGCCTACCCGGACGGCTACTTCACGGCCCACCGCCACCTCGCCGACGAGGACCTCGACGTCGTCTTCCACCTCGGCGACTACATCTACGAGTACCCCGTCGACTCCACCGCCGGCGACCGCGCCTACAAGCCCGGCACCCTGCCGGACGTCTTCAACCACGAGACGACGACCCTGGCGGACTACCGGCTGCGCTACGCCCTCTACAAGTCGGACCCCGACCTGAGAGCCGCGCACGCCGCCCACCCCTTCGTCGTCACCTGGGACGACCACGAGACCGAGGACAACTACGCGGACGCCACCTCCGAGGACGACGTCCCGCCCGAGGAGTTCCTGATCCGCCGGGCCGCCGCCTACCGCGCGTACTGGGAGAACCAGCCGCTGCGCCGCCCGCAGCGGCCCACCGGCCCCGACATGAAGCTCTACCGGCGGCTGAGCTTCGGGCGGCTCGCCCAGTTCGACATCCTCGACACCCGCCAGTACCGCTCCGACCAGGCGTACGGCGACGGCTGGCAGACCCCCGGGCCCGAGTCCGAGGACCCGGGCCGCACCCTCACCGGCGCCGAGCAGGAGCGCTGGCTCATCGACGGCTGGAAGGCGTCCCGCGCCCGCTGGAACGTGGTGCCCCAGCAGGTCCTCTTCTCCGAGCGCCGCAACGTCCCCGGCAGCGCCTTCAAGCTCTCCATGGACGCCTGGGACGGCTACCCGGCCTCCCGGCAGCGCGTCCTCGCCGGCGCCCAGGCGGCCGGCGTCGAGAACCTGATGGTGCTCACCGGCGACGTCCACGTCGCCTTCGCCCTCGACATCAAGGCCGACTTCCGCGACCCGGCCTCCCTCACCATCGGCACCGAGATCGTCGCCACCTCCGTCAGCAGCGGCCGCAACGGCGCCGACAAGCCCGCCAACCACGCCACCCTCACCCGCGCCAACCCGCACATGCACTTCTACAACGGGCGCCGCGGCTACGTCACCGTCACCCTCGGCGAGCGTGAGGCCCGCGCCGACTTCCGTACGGTCTCCCACGTGACGACGCCGGGCGCGCCGGTCGTCACGGCGGCGTCCTTCGTCACCGAGGCGGGCCACCCCGGGCTCCGGCCCGCCTAACATAGGGAAGCTTTCAACGAAACGGAGCAGCGATGCCGGAGAGCGGCCGGACCACCACCAAGCCCCACATAGCCGGCGCACCGGCCGCCTCCGCCCGCAGAGCCGGGCTGCTCGTCACCCTCGTCCTCGGCGGGCTCACCGCCCTCCCGCCGCTCTCCATGGACATGTACCTGCCGGCACTGCCGCAGGTCACCGAGGCGCTGCGGTCACCCGCCGCCACCGTCCAGCTCACGCTGACCGCCTGCCTCGCCGGCATGGCGCTCGGCCAGCTCGTCGTCGGCCCCATGAGCGACAAGTGGGGCCGGCGGCGGCCGCTGCTCGTCGGCATGGTCGTGTACGTCCTCGCCACCGCCGTCTGCGCCCTCGCGCCCACCGCCGGGCTGCTCGTCGGCTTCCGGCTGCTGCAGGGCCTCGCGGGCGCCGCCGGCATCGTCATCGCCCGGGCCGTCGTCCGCGACCTGTACGACGGCGTCGAGATGGCCCGGTTCTTCTCCACGCTCATGCTGATCTCCGGCGTCGCGCCGATCGTCGCCCCGCTCATCGGCGGCCAGATCCTGCGGCTCACCGACTGGCGGGGCGTCTTCTGCGTCCTCACCGGCGTCGGCGTCCTGCTCACCCTCGTCGTCTGGCGCTTCCTGCACGAGACCCTGCCGCCCGAGCGGCGCCACGCGGGCGGCGTCGGCGAGGCCCTGCGCACCATGCGCGGACTCCTCGCGGACCGCGTCTTCACCGGCTACGTGCTGGCCGGCGGACTCGCCTTCGCCGCGCTCTTCGCGTACATCACCGCCTCGCCCTACGTCATGCAGGAGATCTACGGCGCCTCCCCGCAGACCTTCAGCCTGCTCTTCGGGATCAACTCGGTCGGGCTCGTCGTCATGGGCCAGGTCAACGGCAAGCTGCTCGTCGGCCGGGTCAGCCTCGACAAGGCGCTCGGCTGCGGCCTCGCGGTCATCCTCACCGCGTCCCTCGCGCTGCTCGTGATGACCAGCGGCGTCCTCGGCGACCCCGGCCTCGCGCCGATCGCGGGCGGGCTCTTCGTGCTGATGTCGGCGATGGGCCTCACCCTGCCGAACACCAACGCCCAGGCCCTCATGCGCACCCCGCACGCCGCCGGCTCCGCCTCCGCGCTCCTCGGCACCTCGTCCTTCCTCATCGGCGCCGTCGCCTCCCCGCTCGTCGGCATCGCCGGCGAGACCACCGCAGTCCCGATGGCCGTCGTCCAGGTCTGCTGCGCGCTCGCCGCCGTCGCCTGCTTCCTGCTCCTGTGCCGCCCCTGGCGCCGGGCCGGCCGGACGGAGTCGGAAGCCGCCTAAAATGTGGCGGTGAACGCCTCCCTCCCCTCCGCCGACACCCTGCGCGCCGCGCTCGCCGCCGTCCTCGACGGACTGCCGCCGCGCCAGGCCGCCCAGGCCGTCGAGCGGCTGATCGCGAACTACCGGGGAGCCACCCCGACCCACGCGCCCGTGCTGCGCGACCGGTCCGACGTCGCCGCCTACGCCGCGTACCGCATGCCCGCCACCTTCGAGGCGGTACGGGCCGCCCTGTACGCCCTCGCGGACGCGGCGCCCGACTGGGCGCCCGCCACGCACACGGACGTCGGCGGCGGCACCGGCGCGGCGAGCTGGGCCGTCGCCGAGACCTGGGAGGGCGCGGCGCGCACCACCGTCCTCGACTGGGCCGAGCCGGCCCTCGCCCTCGGCAAGGAGCTCGCCGGGGGCGTCTTCGACGCCGAGTGGCGCCGGGAGCGGATCGGCGCGGCGCTGCGGCTCCCCGACGCGGACCTGGTGACCGTCTCGTACGTCCTCAACGAGCTGACCGAGTCCGACCGCACCGCCCTCGTCACCGAGGCCGCGCGCACCGCGCAGGCGGTGGTGATCGTCGAGCCGGGCACCCCCGACGGCTACGAGCGGATCATCGCCGCCCGCACCCTGCTGATCGACGCGGGCTTCACCGTCGCCGCGCCCTGCCCGCACAGCGGCGCCTGCCCGATCGTGCCCGGCACCGACTGGTGCCACTTCGCCGCCCGGGTCAGCCGCTCCTCGCTGCACCGGCAGGTGAAGGGCGGGTCGCTGCCGTACGAGGACGAGAAGTACGCGTACGTCGCCGCCACCCGGTTCCCGGTGACCCCGGCCCCGGCCCGGATCACCCGCAGGCCGCAGATCCGCAAGGGCCAGGTGCTGCTCGACCTCTGCGGGCCCGACGGCCTCGCCCGGGAGACGGTGACCAAGCGGCACGGCGCGCTCTACAAGGAGGCCAGGGACGCCGAGTGGGGCGACGCCTGGCCTCCCGGCGAGGACTAGGCCGGCCGGCTAGACCGCCGGCCGCAGCTCCTGGGTGCAGCACTTCACGCTGCCGCCGCCCTTGAGCAGCTCGCTCAGGTCCATCCCGATCGGCTCGAAGCCGCGCGCCCGCAACGGCTCGAAGAGGCCCACGGCCGCCTGCGGGAGCAGCACGTGCCGGCCGTCGCTCACCGCGTTCAGACCGAGCACGGCGGCCTCCGGCTCCTCGACGACCAGTGCGTCGGGGAAGAGCCGCTCCAGGACGGCGCGGCTGCCGGGGGAGAAGGCGGCGGGGTAGTACATGATCTCGTCGCGGGCGTCGTCCAGGACGCACAGCGCCGTGTCCAGGTGGTAGTAGCGCGGGTCCACCAGTTCCAGGCCGATCACCGGGCGGCCGAAGAACTCCTGGGCCTCGGCGAGCGCGAGCGGGCTGGACCGGAAGCCGCGGCCGGCCAGGATCCAGGACGCGGTCACGGCGAAGTCGCCCTCGCCCTCGTTGACGTGCTCGGGGACCCGGACGTCCGCGTCCGGATAACCGTTCCTGCGGAACCAGTCCAGGTGTGCCGCGGCCTCGTCCGAGCGCTCCGGGTAGGCGAACCTGGCGCCGAGCACCCGGCCGTCGACCACGGTCGCGCCGTTCGCGGCGAAGACCATGTCCGGCAGTTCCGGGGCCGGTTCGAGCAGTTCCACGGTGTGGCCGAGCGTGCGGTACCGGTCGCGCAGGTCCTCCCACTGCGCGAGGGCGAGCGGCAGGTCGACCGGCTTCGTGGGATCCATCCACGGGTTGATGGAGTACGTCACCTTGAAGTGCGCGGGTGGGCACATCAGATAACGGCGGGGCGAGGCATCGCGCGGGGTGTGGCGCAAAGGGGGCTCCTCTACGGTCGCTGATCGCTGAGCGCAGATCGTTGAGGACATGGTCCGCTCTCTTGGCGCCTTGCGCAGTGGACCGTTCGGGTGGTTCGGATGTCGCCGCAGGAGCGGACCGCCGGGGCGGTGGGCGGTGACGACCGGCGTGAGATCGCCGACACCCGACCGCGGATCGCCCTCGAACTCCTCGCCGGCCCCCTCCACCACCGCCGGCCGAGCCGGTTCCGAGCCCGGTTCCCGACCCCGGTTCCCGACTCCGGTCACCCGGGGCGCAGGATGGTGGGACCATGGAGGGCCAGCCGGGCGAACCCCGGCCGACCGGGCACGCATGAGGTGTGAGGGGATAGATGGGCGACGGCATCGGCCGCTACCGCGGCACGGAGAGCAAACTCGCGCAGTGGCTGCGCAGGCGCCCCAAGCGGACCAAGGCCGACGCCGAGAACGAACGCGAGAAGCTGCTCCTGGCCGTCGCCGCCGCAGGGCTGCCGCTCGCCCCCGCCGCGTACCCCGTCGGTTACCGGTGTTCCTGTGAGCGGATCGGCTGTCCCACGCCCGCCCGGCACCCGGTCTCCTTCGCCTGGCAGACCCAGTCGACCACCGACCGCGCCCAGATCGAGCGCTGGGCCCGCACCCAGCCCGAGGCGAACTTCATCACCGCCACCGGCATGGTCCACGACGTGCTCGACGTGCCGCTGCCCGCCGGCCGCGCCGCCCTGGAGCGGCTGCTCGCCGAGGGCGTGGACGTCGGCCCGGTCGTCGTCTCCGACGCCGCCGAGGACCGGCCCGAGGCGGGCCGCATGCTCTTCTTCACCGCCACCCGCGGCACCCCCGAGGACGAGGACGAATGGTGGCCGTGCGAGCTGGACTGCCATCCGGAGACCATGGACGAGCATCCGGGCCTGCGCTGGCACTGCCGCGGCTCCTACGTCCTGGTACCGCCGTCCCGGCTGCCCGGTGACGAAGGCGCCCAGCCCGTCCTCTCCTGGCTGCGCGGCCCCGAACACCCGCTGCCCGAGCCGCTGAGCCTCCTGGAGGCCCTCACCGACGCCTGCGGCCGGCACGCGGCCGCACGGGCGGAGCAGGGCGCCCCGGGGGACCACGAGATCGCCTGGCCGCTCAGCCGTTGAGAGTCCCCCTGGTCGGACGCGACCGCCCGGGAACGCCGGCTCGGGCGACCGCCCCGGGGTAGCCGCCCGAGCGAACCGGCCTGGGGCCACCGGCCCGGGGCCACCGCCCCGGGGGGTCACTGCCCCCCCGGTCACCGCCCCGGGGTCACCGCCCGCCCGGGGCGACCGCCCAGGGGTAGCCGCCGAGGGCGAACCGGCCCGCGGTCATCGCCCCCGGGGCCACCGCCCCCGGGGCCACCGCCCCCCCGGGGTCACGACCCTTCGGCCGCCGTCACGCCCTGGAGCCGGCTCAGGACCTCGGCCCTGTCGCCGTTCACGAGGACCGTCTGGCTGGACACCCACCGCTTGGTGACCGTGCTCTTCACCTCGCCGGTCAGCATCGCCTTCACGTCCGGGCCGACCTTCGGCCGGTAGCCGGGCGCGGCCGTCTGCCGCTCGAAGTAGCGGGTGGCGAAGAAGACGAGGGCGCCGCCGTCCTCCGTGGCCAGTCCGAGGGGCGCGAAGTCGCCGCGGGACTCGGCCTGGTCGGCGTACTGGGTGGCGAGTCCGGGCCGGTTGGCTGCCTTCTTGCGCTCGGCGCGCCACTCGGTGGTGTGCGGGCCGGGTGCGAACGGCCCCGGCCGCCCGTCCTTGAGGAACGACACGTACCGCTCGCCCAGGTTCTTCGGCGCGACCGCGAGCCCGCCGGCGTCGGCGGCGACCGGCACCGCGTACCCCGCCTCCCGCTTGAAGGCGGGGATGCGGTCCGGGCTCAGGATCGACAGATAGGCGGCCCGCCACGGCTCGGCGGCGGCGCCACGCACGAAGACCAGCACCCAGCGGGTGTCGGCCGCACCGCTGTCGGTGTCCCGGTTGGAGTCGGTGTCGGCGACGAACCAGCGCGGCCAGCCGGCCTTCCTGGGTATCGCGAACTTCGCGTCGGTGAGCTCCAGCGGGCGGTGGTTCGGGTTGCCGCCCGGGTTCGTCAGGTGACGCGACCGCAGGCCCGCCTGGTTGATCTCCCCGAACGCGCCGGTGACCCGGTCCGCGTCGCGGGTCGGGTCGTACGCCTGGTCGGCGGCGTTGAAGGCGGTCGTGAAGTCCTTGAGCGCCTGCCGTGCCTCGGCCGGGGAGGCGGCCGGGATCAGCGCCTGCTCGCCGTGCACGGTCACACAGCCGCTCGCGGTGAGCGCGAGGAGAGCGGCCGTCGTCGCCGCCAGGAACGTGCGCGGGCCGGCCGGGAGTCCCGGTCGGCCCGACGCGCGGACGAGGGTGTCAGCCGGTCGCCTGGGACCGGTTCGCCTGAGCCTTCTCATCGGTCTCGGTCGTCGCCTTCTGCTTCGCCAGCCGCTTGGACGGACCCGACCCTATCGGGGCCAGGAAGATCGCGAGCGTCGGGATCAGATAGAGCGCCCACACCGTGACCTGGACGACGGTCGGGTCGGGCTGGAAGTTGAACACGCCCTTGAGGAGGGTGCCGTACCAGCTGTCCGGCGGGATGGTCGCCGAGATGTCGAAGGCCTTGCTCGCCAGGCCGGGCAGGAAGTCCGCCTCCTGGAGGTCGTGCACGCCGTACGCGAGCACGCCCGCCGCCACCACGACCAGCATGCCGCCGGTCCAGGTGAAGAACTTCGCCAGGTTGATCTTCAGCGCGCCCCGGTAGAACAGCCAGCCCAGGAACACCGCCGTGAGCAGGCCCAGGACCACGCCGACCAGCGGCGCGTACGTGCCGTCCGAGGAGGCCCGCACCGACGCCCACACGAACAGCGCCGTCTCCAGACCCTCGCGGCCGACCGCGAGGAACGCGGTCGCCACCAGCGCGCCCGTGCCCATCTGCAGGGCCGCGTCCAGCTTGCCGTGCAGCTCGGCCTTCAGGTGCCGCGCGGTGCGCCGCATCCAGAAGACCATCCAGGTCACCAGGCCCACGGCGAGGATCGACAGCGAGCCGCCGAGCGCCTCCTGCGCCTCGAAGGTCAGCTCCTGCGAGCCGAACTCCAGGCCGGCGCCGAAGGCGAGCGCGAGCCCGACGGCGACGCCGATGCCGATCCAGATCGGCCGCAGGGCGTCCTTGCGGCCGGTCTTCACCAGGTAGGCGATGAGGATGCAGACGACGAGGCTGGCCTCGAGACCTTCGCGCAGGCCGATCAGATAGTTGCCGAACACGTCGGACTCCTTCTTGCTCCTACTTGGCTACGCGATCAGGCGAACAGCTCCCGGCCCCACCAGTCGTCCTTGTCGCGGACGCCCGGCGGAACCGCGAAGATCGCGGAACTCACGTGCTGGATGTACTCGTTGAGCGCGTCGTGGCGGGACAGCGAGGTCTGCAGCGGGATGAAGCCGTTGCGGACGTCGCGCTGGTACGCGAGGAAGAACAGGCCCGCGTCGAGGCGGCCCAGGCCGTCGGAACCGTCCGTGAAGGAGTAGCCGCGGCGCAGGATCGTCACTCCGCCGTTGGAGTCGGGGTGCGCCAGGCGCACGTGCGCGTCCGGCTTCATCGCCTTGAGGAACGGCTCGTCGTGCTCCTTGGCCTTGCCGACCGGGGCGCCTTCCTTCTTGTCCCGGCCGAAGACGTCCTCCTGCTCCGCGAGCGAGGTGCGGTCCCAGGTCTCGATGTTCATGCGGATCCGGCGGGCGACGAGGTACGAGCCACCCGTCATCCAGGCCGCCGCGCCCGGGGCGTCCTTGGCGGACACCCACACGTGCTTGTCGAGGCGTTCGGTGTCGGTGCCCGCGATGTTCCGGGTGCCGTCCTTGAAGCCCATCATGTTGCGCGGGGTCTGGGCGTCGGGGGTCGTCGACGACGTCTTGCCGAAGCCGAGCTGGGACCAGCGCACCGCGACCTTGCCGAAGCCGATGCGGGCCAGGTTGCGGATGGCGTGCACGGCGACCTGCGGGTCGTCGGCGCACGCCTGCACGCACAGGTCGCCGCCACTGCGGGCCGGGTCCAGGTTGTCGCCGGGGAACTTCGGCAGGTCGACCAGGGCGCCGGGGCGCTTGCCGGCGAGGCCGAAGCGGCCGTCGAAGAGGGACGGGCCGAAGCCGATGGTGAGGGTGAGCCGGGACGGCTTGAGGCCGAGGGCCTCGCCGGTGTCGTCCGGCGGGGCCTCCGGGAGGCCGCCGTAGGCGCCCTCGCCGACCTCGTGACCGGCCGTCATGCGCTCGGCGGCGCGGGTCCAGTCCTTGAGGAGCTGGATCAGCTCGGCGCGGTCCGTCGTCTTCACGTCGAAGGCGGCGAAGTGCAGCCGGTCCTGGACGGCGGTGGCGATGCCGGCCTGGTGGGCGCCGTGGAAGGGCACGGCGGAGCCGGTGTCGGCGACGGGCGCGGTGGCGTCGTCGTGGCCCCGGGTCAGGGCGACGGCGCCGCCGGCCGCGGCCGCGCCGAGCGCGAGCCCGGCACCGCCCCAGCCGATGACGGCGCGGCGGGACGGCGACGTGGCGCCGGTGGTGTCCTCGGAGACCTGCTCGTTCTCGCTCATGTCGGTGTACCCCCTTGCTTACTTCGCGACCGCGGCGGCGAGCTTGGAGAGCGGCTCGGCGAGCGCGTTGACGCCGTCCGAGAGCTCCTTGCGCTGCTCCTTGCCGACCTTCTCGTACGAGGTGAAGACGTACGCGTTCTTGTCGGTGCGGTACTTGTCGAGCAGCGTGTTGAGGGCGGCGAACTGCTTGTCGAGCTCGGCGACCAGCTTGGGGTCGTTCTTCTGCGCGACCGGCTTGAGCAGCTCGAAGGACTTCTGGGCGCCCTCGACGTTGGCCTTGAAGTCGACGAGGTCGGTGTGGGAGTAGCGCTCCTCCTCACCGGTGACCTTGCCGGTGGCGACCTCGTCGAGGAGCTCCTTGGCGCCGTTGGCCATGGAGGTCGGGGTGATCTCGGCCTTGCCGACCCGCTCCTCCCAGTCCGCCAGGTCCTTGTCGAGGAGGTCGGCGAGCTGCTTCTCGCGGTCGGTGATCTTCTTGTCCTGCCACAGCGCCTTCTCCAGGCGGTGCCAGCCGGTCCAGTCCTTCACCGGGTCCTGGCCGGCCTCCAGGCCGTCCTCGCGGACGTCGACCTTCGGGTCGATGTCGCCGAAGGACTCGGCGACCGGCTCGGTGCGCTCCCAGCCGATGCGGGACTCGGCGTACGCCTTCTTGGCGGCCTCGACGTCACCGGCGCGGACGGCGTCGGTGAACACCTTCACCTTCGGCAGCGTCTGCTCGGCCTGCGCCTCCACGTACTGGCGGTACGCGGCGACGGCCGCGTCCAGCTCCGGCGAGCGCTTGGCGGCGCCCTTGCCGGTGGCGGTGACCTTCTGCTTGATGCCGTCGCCCTTCATGCCGGGCTTGCAGGCGATCTCGTAGTCACCGGCCTTGATCTCGGCGGTGATGGTCGCCTTGGTGCCCGGCCCGATGTTCTCGCGCTCGGTCACGATCCGCTCGTCCGGGAACAGCACGTAGACCTCGGTGACCTTGCCGCCGCGGTTCTCCACGTCCAGCTTCACGTGCCCGGCCGGGAAGCTCGTCTTCGACACCTCGCAGGCGTCGTCCTTGGCGACGACCTTGATCGCCCCGTCGTCCGCCTTGGCGTCGCTCTTCTGCGTGCAGCCCGTGACGGCGGCCAGGCTCGCCGCGGCAGCGGCGGCGGTGACGACGGACAGACGGACGGCTCGCATGCGGTGCTCCACTCGGGGGACGGTACGGAGGGGACGGGGTGAGGCGGACCTAACTTAACCGAGGCTTACCTCAGCAATACCCGCCCGTCCAGTGATTCAGCTCTCAGGGCGGCCCGGAGGGACACGGGGCGGTCACGGTGGACCCACGAGGGCCTTATGGCTTGGTCAAGGAATGGTCAAGAGGGGGAGTTTGTCCGGCTTTCGGCTACGCGTGAGTAGGTGGGTCGGGGCCGGGTCCGAAACAGCGGTGCGAGCCGGCGGCGGGCGCCGCTAGCGTGCCGCGCATGCGCCGAGAGAACCTGCCCGGAGCCCTCGTCCTCACCGGCCGCGGCCCGGCGGAACCCCCGCCCCTGCGCCTGGAGGTGACGGCCGGCCGCCGGATGCTGCTCCGCCAGGCCGGCCGCCCGGTGCTGCTCGCCCGGGTCGACGAGAACGGACACGGCGCCACCGTCCACCGTCGCGCCGGCTACCGCTCGCCGCTCCCGCCGCTCCGGGCCGACGAGGCCCGGCGCGGGCCCGACCGGCTCCACCGGTTCGCGAGCGCTCTGGAGGCCTCCGACCGGGGCCCGCTCTACGCCGACCGCCTGCTCCTCACGTACCGGAGCGCCTTTCCCCCGTACGTCTGGGCCGGTGACTTCGTCCGCGACTGGCCCACGGCCCGCCTCGACTGGGAGGTCGAGGGATGGAACGGCGTGCTGCCGTTGCGGCCGCTGTCCGGTCCCGACGCCCCGCGCGTCAAGGCGTACCGCCGCCAGGCCCGCGAGGGCGTGCTGCCGCCCGTACTGCTCTGGTGGTACGAGGCGTTCGACGGATGGCTGCTGCTCGACGGGCACGACCGGGCGGTGGCGGCGCTCGCGGAAGGACGGGATCCCGAGGCGGTGGTGCTGGCGCGGGAGGCGGGCGACGCCCTCGTCCGCGACGGCGTCGTGGCCCACTTCGAGCAGCGCCTCGCGCAACTCCCGCCCGAGGGGGAATCGGCGGCGGGCGCTGACCCGGACGTACGCCGGAGCGCTCGCCTCCGTCGCGTACGACGGGGCCCCCGGTCTCACCTGGCCCGTTCCCAGAGGCCCCGCGGAGTGGGAGGACTGGATGGTTGAATTCCGGCATGAACACGACTGATATCGACGTCCTGCGGGTCTTCTGTGCGGGCGACGGCCGGTACGGCAACAGGCTCGGGGTCGTACGGGACGGGCGCGGGTATCCCGATGAGGCGGTGCGGCAGGCGCTGGCCAAGGAGCTCGGGTTCAGTGAGACGGTGTTCGTGGACGATCCGGAGCGGGGGGTCGTCGACATCTACACGCCCGGGCTGCGGCTGCCGTTCGCCGGGCATCCGCTCGTGGGGGCCGCCTGGCTGCTCGATCTGGAGGTCGTCAATCCGCCGGCCGGGGAGGTGTGGGTGCGCGGGGACGGGGAGTTCACGTGGATCGAGGCGCGGGCCGAGTGGGCGCCGCCGCGGACGCTGAAGCGGTACGCGACGGCCGCCGAGGTGGAGGCCCTGGAGGTGCCGGAGCCGGGGGAGTGGGTCTACGCCTGGGCGTGGGAGGACGAGGCCGCCGGACGGGTCCGGGCGCGGGCGTTCCCCGGGCGCGGGGACGGGATCGATGAGGACGAGGCCACGGGCGCGGCGGCGCTGCTGCTCACCGCCGAGCTGGGGCGGGCGCTCAACATCACCCAGGGCCGCGGCTCGCAGCTGCTCACCGCACCCGGGCCCGACGGCATCGTGGAACTCGGCGGACGGGTACGGATCGAGAACACCCTCGCCGTCTAGGACCTGCCCCGTCTAGGACCTGCCCCGTCCAGGACCTGCCCCGGGCGTCACGCGCTGAGCGGGAACTCCCGGGCCAGCTCCCGGAACACCGCGCCGTTGAAGTCGAACGCCCGCTTGCACTCGTCGACGATCCGCTGCTTCTCCAGGTCGTCCGCGCGCACCGCGTCGAGCAGTCCCCGGTACGTCCGCTTGAAGGCCGCCGGGTTGTCGATCGCCTCGAAGACGTAGAACCGCACGCCGTCGCCCTTGCGCGCGAAGCCCCAGGTCCGCTCCGCCTTGTCGCGGATGATCTGACCGCCCGACAGGTCGCCCAGATAACGCGTGTAGTGGTGGGCCACATAGCCCGCGGGCCAGTCGCGGGCGCATTCGGCGACCCGCGCCGCGTACGCCTCCGTCGCCGGCAGCGGCGAGAGCCCCGCCCGCCATCCCGCGCCCCGCAGATGCGCGAGGTCCTGCTCCAGGGCGGCCGTGCGGAACAGCTCCGGCCGTATGAACGGCCCCGCGACCGGGTCGGACGCCAGGGCCGCCGCGCCGTCCTCCAGCGCGCGGTACACGAACCACAACTGCTCCGTGTACCGCGCGTACGCGTCGACGGCCAGGCGGCCGCCGAGGAGGTCGCTCATGAACGTCGACGTCTCCGCCTGCGTGTGCTGCTCGTGCGAGGCCGTGCGGATCAGCGTCGAGAAGGGCGTGTCCAAGGCGGGCCTCCGGAAGGGGTCATCTCGTTCCCGACATCCTGTCGGTAAAACGCTACCCATCCGACGGGTCAGGGCAACGTAAGAATGTCCGCCCCGGTCTCCGTCACCACCAGCGTGTGCTCGAACTGCGCCGTCCGCTTCCGGTCCTTCGTGACCACGGTCCAGCCGTCGTCCCACATGTCGTACTCGTGCGTGCCCAGCGTCAGCATCGGCTCGATCGTGAACGTCATGCCCGGCTGCATGACGGTCGTGTGGTGCGGCGAGTCATAGTGCGGAATGATCAGCCCGGAGTGGAAGGACGAGTTGATGCCGTGCCCCGTGAAGTCCCGGACGACGCCATAGCCGAAGCGCTTGGCGTACGACTCGATGACCCGGCCGATGATGTTCACCTGGCGGCCCGGCTTGACCGCCTTGATC
The DNA here is from genome assembly GCF_053601115.1 of Streptomyces sp. NPDC004788. Classification (NCBI taxonomy): domain Bacteria; kingdom Bacillati; phylum Actinomycetota; class Actinomycetes; order Kitasatosporales; family Streptomycetaceae; genus Streptomyces; species Streptomyces sp. NPDC004788. Next base: position 40,859 of record NZ_JBSGBF010000041.1, on the reverse strand, counting down.
GCCCGGTTCAGCGACTCCCGGGTGCGTTCGACGAGCAGCCGGGACTCCTCGTCGACGTCACCGCAGAGGTAGGTGGCGTTGTTGTCGCCGTGGACGCCGTTGATGTACGCGGTCACGTCCAGGTTCACGATGTCGCCGTCCTTCAGGACGGTCGAGTCGGGGATGCCGTGGCAGATGACCTCGTTGACCGACGAACACAGCGACTTGGGGAAGCCGCGGTAGCCGAGCGTCGAGGGGTAGGCGCCGTGGTCGCACATGTACTCGTGGGCGACCCGGTCCAGCTCGTCCGTGGTCACGCCCGGCGCGATGTGCTTGGCGGCCTCCTCCATCGCCTGCGCGGCGATGCGGCCGGCGATCCGCATCCGCTCGATCGTGTCGGCGTCCTGCACCTCGGGCCCCGAGTACGGGGTGGGCGCGGGCTTGCCGACGTACTCGGGGCGGCGGATGGACCCCGGAACGGAACGGTGGGGGGAGAGCTCCCCCGGTACGAGAAGCGACTGGCCAGACATGTCAGCGAGTCTAACGACCGCGTCTGGGGCAGCATGGTGACGGAGGAAGGAGCCGAGGATGGCCCTGTTCAAGAAGCGCACGGCCGGCAAGCCGGGCGAGTGGTACTACTGCCTGGAGCACAAGAAGGTCGAGGAGGGCCCCGAGTGCCCGGCGAAGGACCGTTTCGGCCCCTACTCCAGCCGGGAGGAGGCCACCCGCGCCATGCAGACGGCGCAGGAGCGGAACCTGGAGTGGGACACCGACCCGAAGTGGCACGACCGGGCCGGCAAGGACGAGTCCGCCGACTAGTGCATGTCGGGGCCCGAGGCCGTCTCTTCCGGATCTTGCCGGGCGCCCGGCGCCCGGCGCCCGGCGCCCGCCGCTCGCTGATCCGGCCTGATCCGAGCTGATCCGACCTGATCCGGCCTGATCCGGAAGAAACGGCTTAGGCGCCCGGGAAGCGCGCCGTCGCCAGGACGTTCCCGTCCGGGCCCAGCAGCCTGGCGCCGGTCACCGTCGTCGGATCGGCGCCGGCCGGCGCACCCCAGTACCCGTAGCCGTCCCTGAGCGGGAACGAGCCCACCGGAACCGTCGACCCGTCGGCATGGACGAGCACACAGCGGACCGGTCCGGCGCCCGCCCCGTCCAGGTCCACGGACATGTACACCCAGCCGCCGCCGCCCGGGTGCGCGTAGATCCGGCCGACCTCGTGGCCGCCCGCCCCCGTCCCGGACACCAGCGCCGCCTCCACGAGCCCCGTCCGCTGCGACACCGCCGGCGGCGCGCCCTCGACGACCGCCGAGCCGACCGCCCAGCCGCCGAACCCGCAGGCCACCGCCGCGGCCGCGCCGGCCGCCGCCAGCCGCAGCCGGTACCGGCGCGGCTTCCGTACGGGCGCCGCGCCCAGCGCCCGTACCACCCGGGACTCGAAACCGACCGGCGGTTCGGCACCCGGCAGCAGCGCGAGCAGCCCGTCGCCGACGGCCGTCAGCCGCTCGACGTGCTCACGGCACTCGGGGCAGCGGTCGAGATGCGCGACGGCCTCGGCCCGCTCGCGGGCCGGCAGGACCCCGAGCGCCAGCTCGGCGGCCAGCTCCCGCAGCCGCTCGCACTCCATGCCGCCCCGGCCGCTCCCGCCGTTCATGCCGCCACCGCCGCTCCCGCCGCTCATGCCGCCCATGCCGTTCATGTCGCTCGTGCCGCCCACCGCCGTCACCTCCCCTCCGCCGGTTCGAGCAGCGCCCGCACCTTGATCGTCCCGGTCCGGATCCGGGTCTTCGCCGTGCCCAGCGGCACGCCCTCGGCCTCCGCGATCTCGCGCGCCGTCATCCCGTAGATCCCGGCCATCACCAGCGCCCGCGCCTGCTCCCGGGGCAGCTCCGCCACCGCCCGCCGGACCCGCTCCGCGCTGTCGTCGGCGAGCGCGCGCCGCTCGGGCGTCTCGGTCACGGCGCCGAGCAGCGTCTCCAGGTCCTCCGGGGCCACCGGGCTCGCCCGCCGGGCCCGGACCGCGTCGATCGCCAGGTTGTGCGCGATCGTCGTCAGCCAGGTCCGTACCGAGCCGCGCCGCGGGTCGTACACCTGCGCGTGCCGCCAGGCCCGTTCGAAGGTCTGCTGGGCGACGTCCTCGGCGAGCTGGGGATCGCCGACGACGGCCACGGCCACACCGAAGACCGTGCGCTGGAAACGGCGCACGAAGGCGACCGCGAGTTCGGGATCGCCCGTCGTCAGACCGGTGAGCAGTGCCTCGTCGGGTACCCGCCCGAGGGAAAGGCCCATGCGCCACATGTCAGGGTTACGTTCCGCCGCCCGGAAGGGATTGCGCTCCGTGCCCCCCCCGGCATTCATTGTCCGCCCGCGACGCCCATGGAGCCCCCGGAGCCCCCGGAGCCCCGCGCCGCAATCCCTCACCCCTCCGGCTCCGTATCCCCTTCCGGGGACGATCTGGAGGACCGACTCATGGCAACCGTACGAACCGGCAAGCGCCTGGTGCTCGGCGTGGCCGCCGGCGGACTGACCGCCCTGCTCGCCGCCTGCGGCAGCAGTGACAACGGCAACGGGGGAGGCAGCACGCCCCCGCCGCCCCCGCCGAAGTCCGGCACCTCGGCGACCCAGGTCACGGCGGAGCTGTCCGACTTCCACATCAAGCTGTCGACGGAGAAGTTCACGGCCGGCACCTACACCTTCACCGCGAAGAACACGGGCAAGGTCGAGCACGCCCTGGTGGTCGAGGGCAGCGGCGGCGAGAGCGACGAGCACCGCAGCCCGAACGTCTCGCCCGGCGAGTCCACCACCCTCACGGTGACGCTGAAGTCCGGTACGTACGAGGTCTACTGCCCGGTCGACGGACACAAGGACCTCGGCATGAAGACCGACATCACGGTCGGCGGAGCCCCGGCACCGGCCACGAACAACCCGTCGAACCCGTCGAACGACAACCAGTCCCCGGGCACCGGCTACTGAGCCCGCCGAGCCTGCCATGACCACGAACGGAGCGGCCGCGCGGCTCGTCCTGCGCCTGGCCGGAGCGGGCCTGACGGCGACCATGGCCGCGATCCACCTGCGGCTGTGGGCCGAGGGCTACCAGCACCTCGCCACCATCGGCCCGCTCTTCCTGCTCAACGGCATCGTCGGCATCCTGCTCGCCGTGGCGCTGCTCGTCACGCCGGAGCGCTGGCTCGGGCCGGTCGCCGCCGTCACCGCGCTGTTCACGGCCGGCACGCTCGGCGCGCTGTTCCTGAGCCTCACCACCGGTCTGTTCGGCTTCGAGGAGTCGATCGGCGCGGAGCTGGTCCGCCCGACCCTCTACGTCGAGACGGCGGGCGCCGCGGTCCTGACCACCCTGGCGGTGGCCTCCCTCAGCCACCACCACCTCCACCATCACCCTCGCCCCCACCGGCATCACCACGATCACCCTCACCCCGAGGACGACCGGCGGGAACGCTAGGCCGCGGTGACGGCCTCCTGCTGTGCCCTGCGCGCCAGCGCGTCCTCGTCCGTCGCGGCGTCGTAGGCGAGCAGCCTCGGCAGCGCCAGGCACAGCAGCCCCACCGAGGCCACGCAGGCGACACCGCCCGACCAGATCGCCGCCCGGGTGCCGGTCCAGCCGGCCAGCGTGCCCGCCCGGACCTGGCCCAGCTGCGGGCCCACGCCGTACGAGATGAGCTCGATGCCCGCCAGCCGGCCGCGCAGCTCCTCCGGGATGGTCTGGTTCCAGATGGTGGAGCGTCCCAGTCCGCTCAGCATGTCGCCCGCGCCCGCGACGGCGAGGCACAGCAGCACCGGCCACACGTTCCCGAACCAGCCGGCCGCCGCGATCGCCGCGCCCCACACCGTCGCCCCGGCCACCACCAGGAGCCCGTGCCGCCGCAGCTTCGAGGTCCAGCCGCTGGTCAGGCCGAGGACGAGCGAGCCGACCGAACCGGCCGCGTACATCAGGCCGAGCGACCACTCGGCGTGCAGCTCGTCCGCGAGGAACGGGAAGATCGTGTTCGGGAACGCGAAGAACATCGCGGCCAGGTCGATCGCGTACGTGCCGAGCAGCACCGGCCGCGACCACGCGTACCGCGCGCCCTCCGCGATCCCGCGCAGCGAGGGCCTGTCGGCGTCGTGCGCGGCCGGCGCGGGCGAGAGCCCCCGGCACATCAGCACGGACACCGCGTAGCCGGCCGCGGTCACCCCGTACGCGGCGGCGTGCCCCGCGTACGCCACGACCAGGCCCGCGAGCGCCGGGCCCGCGATGGAGCCGATCTGCCAGCGCAGCCCGTTCAGGGCGGCCGCCGCCGTCTGCTGCTCGTGCGGCACGATCCGGGAGAGCATCGAGTCGAGCGCCGGCCGCTGCAGCCCGGACAGCGCGGACACGCCGGCGGCGACCACGTACAGCGGCCACAGCAGCGGCTGCGGCAGCAGGGCGTTCAGCAGGAGCAGCAGCGCGAGCAGGCCGAGCCCGGCCTCCGTCGCCACGATCACCCTGCGCCGGTCTACGGCGTCGGCGAGCGCCCCGCCGTACAGCCCGAACACCACCAGCGGGACGAGCTCCACCGCGCCCATCGCGCCGACGGCGAGCGGTGAGTCGGTGAGGTCCTTGATCTGCAGCGGCAGCGCGATCATCGCCATGAAGCTCGCGAAGACGGTGACGGTTCCCTGGACCCAGAGCAGCCGGAAGTCGCGGGAGGAGCGCCAGGGGGCGAGATCGGGGAGGAGGCGTTTCACCAGGGTCACGAAGGGCCATGCTCCGGAGCCCGCCCGCGCCCGGGCAACCGAATTACCGTGTCGCCGTCCCGGCGGCGGGGGTGCGGTGAGCCGGGGCAGGCGGGCGGTCACCAGCTCGGCGGCGGGGGTGCGGTGAGCCGGGGCAGGTGGCCGGTCACCACCTCGGCGGCGGGGGCGCCGTCAGCTGGTCCGCGAGCCGGGACAGCCGGTCGCGGAAGCGCAGCCGGCCACGGGGCGCCGGCGGCAGGCAGTTCTCGCCGGCCGCCGCGCTCACCAAGTGCTGCACCGTGTCCAGGTCGACCTCCGCGCCCGCCGCCACCGTCAGCGTCTCGTGCGCCAGCCCGCCCAGCTCCGGGTCGCCGCTGTCCAGGGACAGCACCGTCGCCCCCGCCCGGCGCGCGTCGTGGACCCGTTCGAGCAGCCCCGCCTCCGGCCGCGACGGCGCCACCATCAGCAGCGTCGCCCCGCGCCCCGCCGACTCGATCCGGCCGAGCCCGGCCGCCAGGTGCGGCGGGTCGCCGGGCCGCGCCCGGTGCCGTACGAGGGTGGGCGCGAGCTCCGGGCGGCCGGACCAGGCGGACTCGTCGACCAGGTGCGCGGCCAGGTGCCACGGCTCGTACTCCGCCGTGCCGACCAGGAGCAGCCCACCGCCGTGCGACACGACCGAGGAGCGGAGCGAACCGGCGAAGCGGCGGGCGGCCGCCGGCCACTGCGTACCGGCGAGCACTTCGCGCAGCAGCGCGACACGTACGGCGTCCATGGCCCCGGATGGTGCCCGGGCCCCGCGCGGCCCGCGAGCGGTTCGGCACGGACTCACCCGGACGGGTACCCCCGGCCCGACCGGCCAGTAATGTCGAGGCCATGACTTCCTCCACCACTTCCAGCCCGGCACCCAAGGACCCGTGGGACCTCCCGGACGTCTCCGGGCTCGTCGTCGGCGTCCTCGGCGGCACCGGCGACCAGGGCCGCGGCCTCGCCTACCGGCTGGCCAAGGCCGGCCAGCAGGTGATCATCGGCTCCCGCGCCGCCGACCGCGCCCAGGCCGCGGCGGCCGAGCTCGGCCTCGGCGTCGAGGGCGCCGACAACGCCGAGTGCGCCCGGCGCAGCGACGTCGTGATCGTCGCCGTGCCGTGGGACGGCCACGCCAAGACCCTGGAGTCGCTGCGCGAGGAACTGGCAGGCAAGCTCGTCGTCGACTGTGTGAACCCGCTCGGCTTCGACAAGAAGGGCGCCTACGCGCTCAAGCCGGAGGAGGGCTCGGCCGCCGAGCAGGCCGCCGCGCTGCTCCCCGAGTCGCGGGTCACCGCCGCCTTCCACCATCTGTCGGCGGTGCTCCTGCAGGACGCCTCGATCGCCGAGATCGACACCGACGTGATGGTCCTCGGCGAGGTCCGGGCCGACGTCGAGATCGTCCAGGCGCTGGCCGGCCGCATCCCCGGCATGCGCGGCGTCTTCGCCGGCCGGCTGCGCAACGCCCACCAGGTCGAGTCGCTCGTCGCCAACCTGATCTCGGTGAACCGCCGCTACAAGGCCCACGCGGGCCTGCGCGTCACCGACGTCTGAGCCGACGTACGGGCCGAGGGCCGGGCCGACGTCCGGGCCGACGTCCGGGCCGAGGGCCGAGCCGGTCCCGGGTACCGCAGGGGCATGGGGGACACTGGACGGGCACATCGCCCGTAACCGGACAGGAGCCGACCCCCATGCCCCGCCTCGCCCTCTACGCCCTGGTCGTCTGCGCGCTCGCCGTCGCCGCGGCGGTCGTCTCCTTCGCCCAGGGCAGCTTCCTCGGCATCGTCTGGGTGCTGCTGGCCGGCCTCTCCTCCAACATGGCCTGGTACTACATCAAGCGCGGCCGCACCCAGCACCAGGGCTAGACCTCGCAGAAGTCCGGGGCCGACTCCCAGAAGCGGTAGAGCGTCGAGCCGCAGTAGCGGGACGACTCCGGCACGCCCAGCGTCTGCATCAGGGCATCGATCCCGTCGAAGAACGCGTTGTTGAGCGCCGGGATGAACAGCAGCGCGATCACGACGAAGAAGCCGTAGGGCGCGTACGGCTCGATCTGCCGCTTGATGCTGTACGACAGCCAGGGCTCGACCACGCCGTAGCCGTCCAGGCCCGGCACCGGGAGCAGGTTCAGGAGCGCCGCGGTGATCTGGAGGAACGCCAGGAACGCGAGCGCGTACTGGAAGGCGCGCGGCACCCCGTCGAGGGCGTGCAGCCAGAACGGGGCCGTGCAGACGACGGCGAACAGGACGTTCGACAGCGGGCCCGCGGCCGAGATGAGGCTGTGCTTCCAGCGGCCGTGCACCCGGCTGCGGTCGATGAAGACGGCGCCGCCGGGCAGGCCGATGCCGCCGAGCATCACGAAGAGCACCGGCAGGACGATGCTCAGCACGGCGTGGGTGTAGGCGAGCGGGTTGAGCGTCAGATAGCCGCGGGCGCCCACGGTGATGTCGCCGCCGTGCAGGGCGGTGCGGGCGTGCGCGTACTCGTGCAGACAGAGCGAGACGATCCACGCCGAGGTCACGAAGAGGAAGACCGCGAGCCCCGTGGAGGTGGCGAAGCCGGTCCACACGGCCCAGCCGGTGACGGCCATGACCGCGAGGATCGCCAGGAAGACGGGGCTGATCCGCCGCTCGTCGTGGCGATGGGTGGTCGTGGACATGCCTGCTCCCGGGATGACGGTCCGTGGTGACGGTCTGCGGTGACGGTCTGTTGTGTGCGGGAAACGTACCGGGCGGGGGCGCGGGTTCCTGACGCGGGTCCGGGCGGCGGCTGATCACTCCTCCGGTTCCTCACGGAGAATGGGCCCGTGCGCTACTCCGTCCTCGGCCCGGCGCGGGCCCACACGTCAGAAGGCACCGCCGTCGCTCCCGGCGGCCCGCGGGTGCGCGCGCTGCTCACCGTGCTCGCGCTGCGCGCCGGGCGGGCGGTGCCGGTGGGCGTGCTCGTCGACGAGGTGTGGGGCGCCGAGCCGCCGGCCGACGCCGTCGCCGCGCTCCAGGCCCTGGTGGGCCGGCTGCGCCGGGCCCTCGGCCACGACCGGGTGCTCTCCACGGACGGCGGCTACCGCCTCGCGGCCGAGCCCGACGACGTCGACGCGCACCGGTTCGTACGGCTCGCGGCCGAGGGCGTACGGGAGCTGGACGCGGGCCGGCCGGGGCGCGCGGCCGGGCTCCTCGACGAGGCGCTCGCGCTGTGGAAGGGCCCGGCCCTCGCCGACCTGCCCGACCGGGAGGCCGAGGCCGCCCGCTGGGAGGCCCGCCGGCTCGACGCCCGCCGGAGCAGGCTCGCGGCCGCGCTCGCGCTGGGCGAGGCCGCCGCGGTGCTGCCCGAACTGGACGCGCTGTGCGCCGCCCACCCGCTGGACGAGCCGCTGCAGGCCCTGCGGATCCGGGCGCTGCGCGACACGGGGCGGCCGTCCGAGGCGCTGGCCGCGTACGAGGCGGTACGACGGGGGCTCGCCGAGCGGCTCGGCGCCGACCCGGCACCCGAACTGCAGGCCCTGCACGCCGGGTTGCTGGCCGCGCCGGCGGCGGCGACCGCGCCGCCCGCCCGTCGCGGCAGCGGGCCCGCGGCCGGCAATCTGCGCGCCCGCCTCACCAGCTTCGTCGGCCGCGAGGACGACATCTCCGCCCTCCAGGACGGCCTGCGCACCACGCGCCTGGTCACCCTCCTCGGCCCCGGCGGCGCCGGCAAGACCCGCCTCTCGCAGGAGGCGGCCGAACGCGTCGCCGAAGGCGTCGCCGGGCGCGAGTCGTGGCCCGACGGCGTCTGGCTCGTCGAACTGGCCCCCGTCACCGACCCGGAGGCCGTCACCGAGGCCGTCCTCACCGCCCTCGGCGCCCGCGAGACCGTCCTGCGCGGCGCCGGCGCCGACGAACTCCGCTTCGGCGAGGACCAGGACCGCACCGGCCGCCTCGTCGAGCACTGCGCGGACCGCCGTCTGCTGCTCCTCCTCGACAACTGCGAGCACGTCGTGGGCGCCGCCGCCGAGTTGGCCGAGGTCCTCCTCGCCCGCTGCCCCGGCGTCACCGTCCTCGCGACCAGCCGCGAACCCCTCGGCGTCCCCGGCGAGGTCCTGCACCCCGTCGGCCCGCTGCCCGAGGAGACGGCGATCCGGCTCTTCGCCGAACGGGGCGCCGCCGTCCGCCCCGGCTTCCTGGTCGCCGACGACCCGGACGCGGCCGCGGAGATCGTCCGCCGCCTCGACGGTCTGCCCCTCGCCATCGAACTCGCCGCCGCCCGCTTGCGGATGCTCACCCCGCGCCAGATCGCCGACCGCCTCGACGACCGCTTCCGCCTCCTCACCTCGGGCGCGCGGACCGTGCTCCCGCGCCAGCAGACCCTCCGCGCGGTCGTCGACTGGTCCTGGGACCTCCTCGACGAGCCCGAACGAGCCGTCCTGCGCCGCCTCGCCGTCTTCACGGGCGGCTGCGACCTGGAGGCGGCGGAGGCGGTGTGCGGCGAGCCGCCGTCCACGCCGAGCGCGCAGGGTCCGCGAGGGCCCGCTCCCGGTGACGTGCTCGACCTGCTCGGTTCGCTCGTCGACAAGTCGCTCGTCGTCGCCACCCAGGCCGCCTCCGACGGTGCCGACGGCGCCGGCATGCGCTACCGGCTGCTGGAGACCGTCGCCGAGTACGCCGCCGAGCGGCTCGACGAGGCGGGGGACCGGGCGGCCGCCGAGCGGCGGCATCTCACGCACTACCGGGAGCTGGCGCGGCTGACCGATCCCGAGCTGCGCGGTGGGCGGCAGGTGGCGGCCGTGAACCGGTTCGCGGTGGAGTACGGGAACCTGCGGACCGCGCTGCGGACCGCCGTACGGCTGCGGGACGAGCACGAGGGGCTCGTCCTCGTGCACTCGCTGCTCTGGTACTGGAACATGCGCGACCTGCGGGGCGACGCGCTGCAGTGGGCCGAGGCGGTGTCGGCGCTCGGGCCCGACCCGTTCGGGCCGCCGCCGGCTCCCGTCGTGCCGCTGTACGAGTCGATCACGGCCGCGCCGCCGCCGCTGAGCGAGGAGCAGCTGTGGGAGGCCAGGCGCGGGGTGCGGATGATCGAGCTGCTCAACATGGACCACGACACCGGGCGGTGGACGAGTCCGGAGGGCGTCGAGCGGCTGCGGCAGATCACCGGGGTGTACGGGCCGGGGCTGCCGCAGACCTGCCGGCTGCCCGGCTCCTTCACCGTCTTCGCCGTCCTTCTCATCGGCGAACCCGGCCGGATGGGCGAGGCCCTGGAGGCCCACGTGGCGGCCTGCCGCCGCTACGGCTACGACTGGGAGCTCGGCAACGCCCTCCAGCTGCGCGCCAACATGCTGGCCAACCGCGCCGACCTGGCCGGGCAGGCCGCCGCGGACGCCGAGGAGAGCCTGGAGATCTTCGTCCGCCTCGACGACGCCTGGGGCGCGGCCGAGGCGCTGTCCTCGCGGGCCGAGGCACGGGAGCGGCGGCTGGAGTTCGAGGGCGCCGCGGAGGACTTCGAGGCCGCCATCGGCTACGCGCAGCGGATCGGCGCCCAGTCGCAGATGGCGCTGCTGCGCGCCCGGTACGCCGACATGCTCATCGAGACCGGCCGGAGCGAGGAGGCGGAGCGCATCCTGCGGGAGGTCGTGGAGGGCGAGCACGGGCGCGGCCACGAGCCGATGCTCGCGGCCCGGATCTTCCTGGCGCTGCTGCTCGGCCGCACCGGCCGTACGGCCGAGGCCCGCGTCCATCTGCTGCGGCTGCTCGACGAGTTCCGCTCCGAGACGTACTCCATCTTCGAGGGCTTCACCCTCGGCAGCCTGGGCTGGGTCGACAACCTCGACGGGCGGTACGCCTCGGCCTTCGAGCTGTCCCGGCGCGCGTACCACCGCTCCCTCGGGGCGCTGTCGATGATGGTCGCCCCGCAGATGCCGCCGATCCACCTGGTCACCGCCGCCTGGGCGCTCGCCGGCCCCGGCGAGCCGAAGCGGGCCCGGACCGCGGCCGTGCTGCTCGGCGCGTACGAGGGGCTGCTGCCGCCCGGTCATCTGTCCCCGCCGATGGAGCGGGAGAACGTGGCGCGGGCGACCGAGCTGACCCGGACGGCGCTCGGCGACGACGCCGTCTTCGAGGCCGCGTACGCCGAGGGCGGCGGCCTCTCCCTTGAGGAGGCCGCCGCCCTGCTCGAACGCGCCGACGCGATCTGAGGCGCGCCGAGTCATTCCCCCCGCGTCGGCGGATCAGGTCTTCTTGCGGAACTTGGCGACCGCGAGCGGCGCCGTGATCACGGTGATGGCCACCGCCCAGCCGAGCGTCATCCACACCGAGTGGGCGACCGGGCCGCCGTTGATCAGGCCGCGGGCGGCGTCGGCGAGGTTGGACAGCGGGTTGTAGTCGGTGAAGGACTGCAGCCAGCCCGGCATCGTCGTCGGCGGCGCGAAGATCGAGGAGCCGAACTGCAGCGGCATCAGGACGAGCATGGCCACTCCCTGGACGGCCTGGGCCGTCTTCATGGTGAGTCCCAGCAGAATGAAGATCCACATCAGGGAGGCGCCGAAGACCATCGACAGGCCGACGGCCGCGAAGAGGTCGAGGACCGAGGTCTTGATCTCCAGGCCGAGCAGGAAGCCCATGGCCAGCAGGATCGCGGTGGCGACCAGCATGCGGCCGACCTCGACGACGATCTTCGCGATGAGGACCGAGGAGCGGGCGATCGGCATGGTCCGGAACCGGTCCATGACGCCCTTCTTGAAGTCGTCGTTGATGCCGGTGCCGACGGCCATCGCGATGTTCATGCCCATCATGGCCATCAGGCCGGGCACGACGTAGTTCACGTACGCGTCGTTGTTGCCCTTGCCGGCGATCGCACCGCCGAAGACGTACACGAACAGCAGGATGAAGATGACCGGCATCAGGACCGCGTCGAACATCGACTCCGGGTCCTGCTTGATCTGCAGCGCGTTGCGCCGGACGAGGGCCCCGATGTGGCGGAGGTTGGCCCGCAGACCGATCCGGCCCTCGGCGGTGGCGGCCCGCTTCACGGGGGCCGGCGCGGGGGCGGACGTACGGGTGGCCGTGGTCGTGCTCATGCGGCGACCTCCTCGTGGATCGTGTCGGAAGCAGTCGTCTTCTGCCCGGTGATGGCGAGGAACACCTCGTCCAGGCTGGGCAGATGGGTGCCGATGTGGGCGATGCCGAAGCCGCGGGCGCCGAACAGGCCCACGACGGCGGTCAGCTGGCTGTCGCTGAGGATCGGCACGTACAGCACGCCCTCGTCGGGTACGACGGTCGCGCCGGCGACGCCGTCGAGGCCCGACTCGCGCAGCGCCGCGGCCATCGCGGTCAGGTCGGCCGGGTCGGTCGGGCGGACCTGGAGGGTGCGGCCGCCGACCTTCGCCTTCAGCTCGTCGACCCCGCCCCGGGCGATGACCCGGCCGCGGTCGATGACGGTCAGCTCGCTCGCGAGCTGCTCCGCCTCCTCCATGTACTGGGTGGTGAGGAGCACGGTCGCGCCCTCGGCGACCATCCGCTGGACCTCGTCCCACACCTCGTTGCGGGTGCGCGGGTCGAGACCGGTGGTGGGCTCGTCCAGGTAGAGCACGGCGGGCCGGCCGATCATGGACGCGGCCAGGTCGAGCCGGCGCCGCATGCCGCCGGAGTAGTTCATGGCCGGGCGCTTGGCGGCCTCGGTGAGCGAGAAGCGTTCGAGCAGCTCGTCGGCGCGGGCGCGGGCGTCCTTGCGGGAGAGGTCGAGCAGCCGCCCGATCATGTAGAGGTTCTCCCAGCCGGACAGCTTCTCGTCGACCGAGGCGTACTGGCCGGTGAGGCCGATGGTGCGGCGCAGCTGGCGGGGCTGGCGCACCACGTCGTAGCCGGCCACGGTGGCGGTCCCGGCGTCCGGGACGATCAGGGTGGAGAGACAGCGGACGAGGGTGGTCTTGCCGGCGCCGTTGGGGCCGAGGACCCCGAGCACCGTGCCCTCGCGGACATCCAGGTCGACCCCGTCGAGGGCCTTGGTCTCGCCGAAGTGCTTCACGAGGCCCCGTACCTCGACGGCGTTGGTGTGTGATCGCGTCATGTCCACCATGGAACAGGCGGCCACCGACAGCGCACCGACAGCCGACCGACAGGGCCGCCTACAGCCACCGACAGCCGCCGACGGTCACCGACAGAGGTGCCCGCGTACGCCGACAGCCCGCCGACGGGGGACGGTCGGCGGGCTGTCGTGTGGTGCCGGATGTGGCCAGTGGGATGTGGCTACACGTGACTAGTGGAACGTGTGCTCCTCGGCGGGGAACGCCCCGCCGCTGACGTCCTCCGCGAAGGCCCGGGCGGCGTCGCCGAGGGTCTCGCGCAGGTTGGCGTACTGCTTGGTGAAGCGCGGCACCTTGCCGCCCGTCAGGCCGGCCATGTCGGTCCAGACGAGGACCTGGGCGTCCGTGCCGGCGCCGGCGCCGATGCCGATGGTGGGGATGTGCAGGGAGCGGGTCACCTCGGCGGCGAGTTCGGCCGGGACCAGTTCCAGGACGACGGCGAAGGCGCCGGCGTCCTGGGCCGCCTTGGCGTCGCGCAGCAGCTGGTGCGCGGCCTCGTCGCTGCGGCCCTGCACCCGGTAGCCCATGGTGTTGACGGACTGCGGGGTCAGGCCGAGGTGGGACATGACCGGGATGCCGGCCTGGACGAGCAGTTCGGTCTGCGGCAGCGAGCGCTCGCCGCCCTCCAGCTTGATCGCGCCGACGCCGGCGTCCTTGACCAGCCGGGTGGCGTTGCGCAGGGCCTGGACGGGCCCTTCCTGGTACGAGCCGAAGGGCAGGTCGCCGACGACGAGGGCGCGCCTGGTGCCCCGTACGACGGCGGCGGAGAGCAGCGTCATCTCGTCCATCGTGACGGGCACGGTGGTGTCGTAGCCGAGGTGACAGTTGCCCATGGAGTCGCCGACGAGGATCACCGGGATGCCGGCCTCGTCGAAGACGGAGGCGGTCATCGCGTCGTAGGCGGTGAGCATGGGCCACTTCTCGCCGCGGACCTTGGCGGCGGCGATGTCGTGGACGGTGATGCGGCGGGTGCCCTTCCCCCCGTACAGCGCCTTGCTGCTGTCGGCGGGCGGTTTCTGGGCAGCCTGAAGCGTCATGGTGAACGGCTCCTCTGTGTCATCTCGAGGCGCCCTGTGGCGTCCCCGGACCACATCCATGGTGGCACTTCGCCGGGCCGACGGGGAAGTCGGGCGCGGGCGCGGGGCGAAGTGGCGCTGTTCACATCCCCGCAATGTGACGGGACGGCGGGGAGACGCGACGTAAAGAGTCCGTCACGGCTTTCGATACGAGACGGTCTCGTATCGAAATGAGGCTAGGCTGGGGACCATGTCTCAGCCGTCACCTGTTTCCGCCGCCGGCGGCCCGGGCGCGCCCCGCGTCCCGGAGGCCGTGCACCGCCGCCGCTGGGCGATCCTCGGCGTGCTCATGCTCAGCCTGCTGATCGTCGTCCTCGACAACTCGATCCTGAACGTCGCCGTCAAGACCATCGCCAGCCCCGCCCCCACCGGCATCGGCGCCACCCAGAGCGAGCTGGAGTGGGCCATCAACTCCTACACGCTCGTCTTCGCCGGCCTGCTCTTCACCTCCGGTCTGCTCGGCGACCGGCTCGGCCGCAAGAAGATCCTGCTCTTCGGCATCGTCGTCTTCGGCCTCGGCTCCGCGCTCGCCGCCCACTCCGGCTCGCCGGGCGAGCTCATCGCCTACCGCGCCGTGATGGGCTTCGGCGCCGCGTTCGTCATGCCGGCCACGCTCGCCGTGCTCATGAACGTCTTCGAGCGCGAGGAGCAGCCCAAGGCCATCGGCATATGGGCCGGCGGCGTCGGCCTCGCCATCGCCATCGGCCCGATCACCGGCGGCCTGCTCCTGGAGCACTTCTGGTGGGGATCGATCTTCCTGGTCAACGTGCCGATCGGGCTGCTCGCCCTCGCCCTCATGCTGTGGCTGGTCCCCGACTCCAAGGACCCCAAGCCGGGCCGCATCGACCTGCCCGGCGTGCTGCTCTCCGTCCTCGGTCTCGTCCTGCTCGTGTACGGCATCATCCGCGGCGGCGAGCTGGCCAGCTTCACCGACGCCAGCGTGCTCGCCCCGGCGCTCGCCGGCCTCGCCGTCCTGGCCGGCTTCGTCGCGTACGAGAAGCGCAGCAAGCACCCGGCGCTCGACGTCTCGTACTTCCGCAAGCCCGCCTTCTCGGCCGCCGTCGCCGCCATCGCGCTGACCTTCTTCGCCCTCATGGGCGTGACCTTCTTCTCGGCGTTCTACCTGCAGAGCGTCCGCGGCTACAGCGCCCTCCAGTCCGGCCTGCTGATCCTGCCGCTGGCCATCGCCCAGATGGTGTTCGCGCCCCGGGCCCGGCTCGTCGTCGAGCGCTTCGGCGCCAAGGCGGTGTGCACCGCCGGCATGCTGGCCGTCGCCGTCGGCCTGGGCTCCTTCGCCTTCTTCGGCGCCGACAGCCCGATCTGGATCCTGGAGGTCGTCTTCTTCCTCCAGGGCGCGGGCATGGCGCACATCATGACCCCGGTCACCGTCGCCGTGATGCAGACGCTGCCCCGGGAGAAGGCCGGCTCCGGCTCCGCCATCAACAACACCTTCCGGCAGGTCGGCGGCGCGCTCGGCGTGGCCGTCCTCGGCTCCGTCCTGTCCACCACGTACCGCGGTGAGATCGAGAACCACCTCGGCGCGCTCCCGGCGGGCGTCCGCGACGCGGCCGGCGAGTCCATCGAGGCCACCCTCGCCGTCGCCGAGAAGCTCGGCCCGGCCGGCCGCGGCCTCGTCGCCCCGGCGTACGACGCCTTCCTCGACGCCATGCACATCACCGCCATCGGCTCCGCCTCCGTGGCCGTCCTCGGCGCGATCGTCGTCGCCGTCTTCCTTCCGGGCCGCCCGCCGGCCGCCCCGGACGCGGACGCGGACGCGGTCGTTCCGGGCAGCCGCGCGGAGGCGGGAGAATCAGTACCGAGGTAACGGACAGCGGCGCGACAGGAGAGGCGGAACGGACGTGTCCCAGGCCGAGGCCCAGGCCCAGTCGCCGTGCGCAGGCACCGCACGGCGCGGGCGGCCCCGCAGCGAGGCGGCGGACCAGGCGATCCTGGACGCGGTGATCGGACTCCTGGAGAACGGAGTCCCGCTCACCGACCTGTCCATCGAGCGGATCGCCCGCACCGCCGGGGTCGGCAAGGCGACCATCTACCGTCGCTGGACCGGCAAGGAAGAGCTGCTCATCGACGTCATCCGGTCCGTCGAGCCCCCGGACCCGGTGCTGCCCGGCACCTCGGTCCGGGAGGACCTCGTCACCATGCTGGAGTCGATGCGGCGGCGCGGTCTGATCAAGCGGACCTCGGCGCTGCTGCACAACGTGTTCTCGCAGATGCAGATGTATCCCAAGCTGTGGGACAGCTACCAGCGGACCGTCATCGAGCCGCGCCGTCAGACGATCGCCGACGCCATCCGGTGCGGCATGGAGCGCGGCGAGATCCGGGCCGACCTCGGCCCCGAACTCGTCAGCGACATGTTCATCGGCCCCCTCCTGATGCGTACGGTCATCCGTCCCGGCGCCCCCCTGGAGCCCGGCCTCGCCGAGCAGATCGTCGACGCCGTCCTGGAGGGCCTGCGGCCCGCCGGGTGAGGCTTGCCCCCGTCTCGTACGAATGTGCGCGTTCTGTCACAGCCGTCCGCCCCGCGCCACCTGCAGGAACCCGCCACGGGCGTGTGTCGTCCCTCGATGCGTACGACCGACCCGGAATCGCCTAGTGTCGGAACCGGGTCGCACGGCAAGGCAGTGAGGACGACAGTGATGGCGCGGGTGGACATGACGGGGACCGAGCACGGCGGAACGCCGGACGAGCAGGGTTCCGCGGTCCGGCCCGGCTCCCGGCCCGGCCTCGGCGGCAGACTCGCCAGACTCCGCGGCGACCGCGGGATCTGGCGGCGCGGCATCCTCCTCGCCCTCTGCGCCGTGCTGCTCACGCTCCTGATGGGCTTTCACTCCGACGTGCCCAACCGGATCGGCAACCTCGGCAGCCTCGGCGAGACCTTCCTGCCCTGGTTCGGCCTCTGCGTGCCGCTGCTCCTGGTCCTGGCGCTGCTGCGCCGTTCCGCGACCGCGCTGATCGCGCTGGTGCTCCCGGCCGTGGTCTGGCTCAACCTCTTCGGTGGCCTGGTCGTCGACAAGGCGCGGGCCGGCGGCGACCTCACCGTCGTGTCGCACAACGTCAACGCCGACAACCCGGACCCCGAGGGCACGGCCCGTCAGATCGCCGCCTCCGGAGCGGACGTGGTGGCCCTGGAGGAGCTCAAGGGCGACATGGTCCCGGTGTACGAGCGCGGCCTGGCCGGCACGTACACGTACCACTCCGTGCAGGGCACCGTCGGCCTGTGGAGCAAGTACCCGCTGCGCGGCGCCCAGCCGGTCGACATCCGGCTCGGCTGGACCCGCGCGATGCGCGCCACCGTCGCCGCCCCGGCGGGCGAGGTCGCCGTCTACGTCGCCCATCTGCCCTCGGTGCGGGTCAAGATGAACGCCGGCTTCACCGCCAACCAGCGCGACGCCAGCGCGGGCGCCCTCGGCGAGGCCATCTCGCGCGACCCGCACCGGCGGATCGTCCTGCTCGGCGACCTCAACGGCACCATGAACGACCGCTCCCTGAACGGCGTCACCTCCCAGCTGCGCTCCACCCAGGGCGCGGCCGGGGACGGCTTCGGCTTCAGCTGGCCGGCCGCGTTCCCGATGGCCCGGATCGACCAGATCCTGGTGCGCGGCGTCGAGCCGATGTCTTCGTGGACGCTGCCGGAGACGAACAGCGACCACCTCCCGGTGGCCGCTCGCGTCAAGCTCTGAGAGGTCTCAGGAGCGCGTCTCCCGCCACCTGTTGGTGATCGGCAGCCGACGGTCCTTGCCGAAGCCCTTCGCGGAGATCTTCGTGCCCGGCGGGTACTGGCGCCGCTTGTACTCGGCGATGTCGACCATCCGCAGGGTGCGGGTGACCAGCTCCTCGTCGAAGCCCGCCGCCACGATGGCCTCCTTGCCGCGGTCCCGGTCGACGTACAGCTCCAGGAGCCGGTCCAGGACGTCGTAGTCCGGCAGCGAGTCCGTGTCGACCTGGCCCGGGCGCAGTTCGGCGCTCGGCGGCTTGGTGATCGTGTTCTCCGGGATCGGCGGGGTCTGGCCGCGCTCCTCGGCGGCCCGGTTGCGCCAGCGGGCCAGCCGGAAGATGTCGGTCTTGTAGACGTCCTTGATGGGGCCGTACGCGCCGACGGAGTCGCCGTACAGGGTCGAGTAACCCACCGCCAGCTCCGACTTGTTGCCGGGGGCGAGGACGATGTGGCCCTCCTCGTTGGAGAGCGCCATCAGGAGCGTGCCGCGCAGCCGCGACTGGAGGTTCTCCTCGGCGAGCCCGGTCAGGGCGGTCGCGCCCATGTAGGCGTCGAACATCGGCTCGATCGACACCGTGCGGAAGTTGAGGCCGGTGCGCCGGGCCAGCTCGGCGGCGTCGTGGCGCGAGTGGTCGGAGGAGTACTTGGACGGCATCGACACGCCGTACACGTTCCGCGCGCCGAGCGCGTCGCAGGCGATGGCGGCGACGAGCGCCGAGTCGATGCCGCCGGACAGGCCGATGAGGACGGACGAGAAGCCGTTCTTGTTCACGTACGCCCGCAGGCCCACGACGAGCGCCGAGTAGACCTCCTCGTCGTCGTCGAGCCGGTCCGCGTAACCGCCGGTGACCTCCGGCTCGTACGCGGGCAGCGGATCGGCGGAGAGCACGACCCGGTCGACCCGCAGCCCGTCGTCGATGACGCTGCCGGTCTCGGGCGCCCCCGGGTCGGCGGCCGGCAGCTCGAGGTCGAGGACGACGCTGCCCTCGGCGAACTGCGGGGCGCGCGCCACCACCTCGCCCGCCGCGTCCACGACGATCGAGTCGCCGTCGAAGACCAGCTCGTCCTGACCGCCCATCATGGCCACGTACGCCGTGGTGCAGCCGGCCTCCTGGGCCCGCTTGCGGACCAGTTCGAGCCGGGTGTCGTCCTTGTTCCGCTCGTACGGCGAGGCGTTGATCGAGAGCAGCAGTCCGGCGCGGGCGGTGCGGGTGGCCGGCACCCGGCCGCCCTCCTGCCACAGGTCCTCGCAGATGGCGAGGGCCACGTCGACGCCGTGCACGCGGACGACGGGCAGGGTGTCGCCCTGCACGAAGTAGCGGTACTCGTCGAAGACCCCGTAGTTGGGCAGGTGGTGCTTGGCGAAGCGGAGCACCACCTCGCCGCGGTGCAGCACCGCCGCCGCGTTCTCCGGCGACCCGGCGGGCCGCCCGAGCCGGGCCACGGCCCGCTCGGAGCGGTCCAGGTAGCCGAGGACGACGGGCAGCTCGCCGAGTCCCTCGTCGGCGAGCCGCCGGGCCAGACCCCGCAGGGCGTCCCGGGAGGCTTCGACGAACGAGGAGCGCAGCGCCAGGTCCTCGACCGGATAGCCGGTGAGCACCATCTCGGGGAACGCGACGAGGTGCGCACCCTGCTCGGCGGCGTGCCGGGTCCAGAGGACGACGGCCTCGGCGTTCCCGGTGAGATCGCCGACGGTGGAGTCGATCTGATTCAGAGCGAGGCGTAGTTGAGGCACCCGCTCAGTTTATCGTCAACTCGACGCTATGTCCTCTGGTATCCGAGGACGGTCATCATCCCGGACTCCGAGTGGTAGACGTTGTGGCAGTGGATCATCCACAGGCCCGGGTTGTCGGCGTCGAAGTCCATCGTGAGCGTGCTCTTCGGCAGGACCACCGCCGTGTCCTTCCGCACCCCGTTCGCCAGCGCGAAGGTGTGGCCGTGCAGATGCAGCGGGTGCCACATGTCCGTGGTGTTGGTGAACTCCATCCGGACCCGTTCGCCCGCCCGCACGCCGAAGCGCCGCGCCGGGTCGTACGGCGTGCCGTCGAAGGCCCAGTCGTACTTCATCATCCCGCCGGTGAGCTTCGAGGTGATCGTCCGGTCGGGCTTCCGCGCCGCCAGGGCCGAGCCGGGCGCCGGCTTCAGCCTGTCGGCCGTCAGCACGCGCCGGTCCAGCTCCTTGGGCCGTACGGAGGCGGCGGGGGCCGCCCCCTTCCCCGTACGCAGCACGGCGAGCCCCGTCGCCCGCTTGCCCTCGGCGAGCGCGGTGAGCGGGAAGACGCCGTCCTCGACGGTGACCAGCACGTCGTACCGCTCGCCCATGCCGAGCAGCAGCGCGTCGGTCTTCGTGTGCACGACCGGGAAGCCGTCGGTGTGCGTCACGGTCATCTCGTGGCCGCCGAGCGCGACCCGGAAGGCGGTGTCGCCGCCCGCGTTGACGAAGCGGATCCGGACCCGGTCGCCGGGCCTGGCCCGGAACTCGCTCGGCGCCTCCGGGACCCGGCCGTTGACCAGGTAGTACGGGTAGGCCACATCGCCCGCGTCACCGCCCAGGAGCTCGCTGACGGCGCCCATCATCATGCGCGAGGGTCCGGCGGAGGGGGCCGCGCTCCCGGGCATGGAGTGGTCCATGCCCGGCATGTCACCCATGTCGTGGCCCATGCCGCCCATGCCCGCGCGGAGTTCGGCGAGCACGGCGTCCGGCGTCGAGCCGTCCACCCCGTCGACCCAGTCGTCCAGGACGACGACCCACTCCTCGTCGTACGCCAGCGGCTCCTTCGGGTCCTCGACGATCAGCGGCGCGTACAGTCCGCGGTCCTGCTGGACGCCCGAGTGCGGGTGGAACCAGTACGTGCCGGGGTGCGGGACCTTGAAGCGGTACGCGAACTCGCCGCCCGCCCTGATCTCCGGCTGGGTGAGGCCCGGGACGCCGTCCATGTCGTTGCGCAGCGCGAGGCCGTGCCAGTGCAGCGAGGTGGGCTGCGGCAGATGGTTGGCGAGGGTGAGGGCCAGGGTGTCGCCCGCGGTGACCCGCACCTCCCTGCCGGGCAGCGAGTCCCCGTACGCCCACGACCGCACCGTCCGCCCGGCGCCGAGGTCCAGGGTGGTGGGCGTGGCGGTCAGCCTGACGTCGCGGACCCGGCCGCCGCCGGGCCGCATCCGCTCGGCGGCGCCGACCTCGGCGCCGGTGGGGGAGACGTAACCGGCGCCGCCCTTGGCCGGGGCGGGCGTGTCGGAGCAGGCGGCGAGCAGGCCGGTGCCGGCGACGGCGAGCCCGGCGCCCAGGACGGAACGGCGGTCGAACCGGCGGTTGAACTGTGGAGACATGACGAAGACACCTCTCGGGGAGGAGGAAGAAAACGGGAACGCGTCTGCTGCCCGTTCCTCCTAGATCCGCAGTGCCGCCACCCGGTCGAGAACCGTTATCGGCGCGGGGGGCGCACGGCGCGCGGCGCGCCACCGCACTCCGGCCGTACGCACCCGGGCCGCCCCGGCCCGCCGCAGCGCCGCTCCGCCGACCACGACGACCAGCGCGCCGAGCACGGCGAGACAGACGGCGAGCGGGTCGCCGGAGTCGCCGGAGTGGTGGGCCGGGGTGCGGGGACCGGTGTGCCGGCCGGCGTGGTCATGGTCTTCCACCGCCATGGGCGCCATCTGTGCCATCTGCGCCACCGGCGCCGGCTGCCCCGCCTGGGCCGGCGTGGCACCGTGCCGCCCCAGGGGCTCGCGGCCCGGCGTGGCACCGTGCTGTCCCAGGAGTGCGTGGCCCGGCGTGGCACCGTGCTGCCCCAGGGGCTCGTGGCCCAGCGTGTGCATCGTCACCAGGCCGAGCAGCAGTGCCGCGAGCAGCAGCAGCCGCTCCGCGCCCCTCCGCACCCGCCTGGTCTCCGCCATACCGGGCAGCATACCCCCGCCCCGTATAGCGGACCGCCCGGACACGGGTGGTCCGGGCGGTGCCGTTTCGCGCGAGGGGGATCAGGCGTAGACGTTCGCGCAGAACTCCTTCAGCTGCTCGTCCGTCAGGTGCTTGGCCAGATCGGCCTCACTGATCATGCCGACCAGCCGCTTGTCGTTGTCGATGACGGGCAGCCGCCGGATCTGGTGGCCCTCCATCTCCGTGAGGACCTCGTCGACGTCCGCGTCGGTCTTGATCCAGCGAGGGGTGCCCTTGGCCATGTCCCCGCAGGTGACCTGCGCGGGG
Source organism: Streptomyces sp. NPDC004788 (assembly GCF_053601115.1). Classification (NCBI taxonomy): domain Bacteria; kingdom Bacillati; phylum Actinomycetota; class Actinomycetes; order Kitasatosporales; family Streptomycetaceae; genus Streptomyces; species Streptomyces sp. NPDC004788. The sequence goes on along the minus strand of NZ_JBSGBF010000041.1, from coordinate 19,089 downwards.
TCGTGACCCAGCGCCACACAGCCGACGACTATGTCGCGGTCCGTGATGATCCCGCAGAGCCGTTCGTTCTCGTCGGCGACGGGCAGCGCGCCCACGTTTTCGTTGCGCATCATCTGGGCGGCGCGGTCGAGCGTCTCGTGTTCCGGGATCCACTTGGCCCCGGGGTGCATGATGTCCTTCGCCGTGGTCATGGGGTGCGTGCCTTTCGTAGAACGTCGTCGTACTCCTGCGTACTGCCTTGCACACGTGCGTCCCCGAGCACCCTCAATTGTCCCGGCACGACGCGGCCCCCGCGACCGCAGCGGTCACGGGGGCCGGCGTGGCCGTGACGGAGAGCTACGCTCCCCGCGCCTTCAGCATGTCGGACATCAGCTTGATCTCGGACGTCTGGGCGTCGACCATGCCCTGCGCCAGGTCCCGCTCGACGCCGGGCGTGCACTTCTCCACACAGCCCTGGGCCATGTGGATGCCGCCCTTGTGGTGCTTCGTCATCAGCTTCAGATAGAGCACCTCGGCGTCCCGGCCGGACGCCTTGCGCAGCTGGTCGAGCTCGGCGCGGGTGGCCATGCCCGGCATCAGCTCGCCGTCCTCGCCGCCCATGTCCATGCCGGGCATGTCACCCATGCCCATCCAGGTCATCGGCGCCACACCGGACTGCACCTTCGGCAGCCCCCACATGTCCAGCCAGCCCAGCATCATGCCGCGCTGGTTGGCCTGCGTGTTGGCGATGTCGTAGGCGAGGCGGCGCACCGCCTCGTCCTTCGTCCGGTCGCGGACGATGAACGACATCTCGACGGCCTGCTGGTGATGGACCGCCATGTCACGGGCGAAACCGGCGTCCGCCGACTCGGCGGTCGGCGTCCGCGGCGCCTCGTCGCGGTCCGCCGAGGCGACGGTGACCGCGCCGCCGGCGAAGAGCACCGCGAGGGCGACGGCGGTGACGGACGCCCACTGCGTCCGGTTCAGCCTCACTGGCCCATCCCGGCGCCGCCCTGGCCGCTCGCGTCGATGCCACCGGTGCAGGCGGCGCCCGGCTCCGGGGTCTGCGGGCCGTTGACGTACTTGGTGAAGAAGGCGTCGACGCGCGGGTCGTCGGCGCCGTCCACGGTCACCTGCTTGCCCCAGGCGCTCAGCATGATCGCGCCGGACTGGCTGTCGATGGGGCTCATCAGCGAGTACGGGGTCTTCTTGACCTTGGCGCGGAGCTTGTCGAGGTCGCCCTGGGCGGCCTTCTTGTTGTACGTCACCCAGACGGCGCCGTGCTCCAGGGAGTGCACGGCGTTCACGTCGGCGACCGGCTTGTCGTAGACGTCGCCGTTGCAGTTCTGCCAGACCGGGTTGTGGTCGCCGCCGACCGGCGGGTTCATCGGGTACTTCACCGGGGTGGTGACGTGGTTCCGGCCGAGCTTCTTGGCGTCCCAGTCCTTCTCGCCCTTGATGGGGGCCTTGGCGGCGGCCGCCGCCTGGTCCTTCTCGTTGCTCTGCTTGTTGATCACCCAGCCGCCGAAGCCGACGAGGCCGAGCACGACGACGGCGGAGACGCCGATCGTCAGGAAGCGGTTGCGACGCTCACGGGCCTGCTCGGCGCGGCGCATCTCCTCTATTCGGGCGCGGCGTTCGGCGGTGGCGGTGCGGTTCGCGGCCATGTGGAATGTCGTCCTTCGTGAAGTGAGAGAAAAAGGTGTACGGAGGGGGATCGCGTCGGAAGAACCGGCGGCTTACGTCCGCAGTACTTGAAGGACGTGGAGGTCCGGCGCACGAGGCCGTGCGTCGGTGCGGGGCGCCCGGCCCGAGCGGTGCGGGACGCCGATGTGCGGGAGCCGGCCGGCCGCGTGCAGCGGCGGATCCATCGGCGGCGCGCTGAGCACGGCCGGCGAGAGGGCCGGGAAGAGCGAGCAGCCGCCCGGCTCGTACGGGCAGCCGTACCGGTCGCCCGTGATCCCGTCGGCGGCCTGCACGGTCCGCGCGGCCGGGTGCCGGTCGTGCGGGTCCGGGTCGCCGGGTTCGGCGGTCACCGCGAGGCAGAGGAAGAGCGCGCCGAGGAGCGTCGCCACGGCACTCGCCAGTGCCAGGGGACGCGCGTGTCGCGGCGGGCCGTCGAGCCGGGAGGCTCCCATGGGCGCAGATCGTAGTGGCAGAAGGGGCCCCGTGGGCCGAACGGGGTACGAAGCCGGCCGTCCCCCGTTACCTGAGTCACAGCCGAGCAGGCAGTATGGGTGTGCAACGTGAACGAAACCATGTGGTGGGATGCTCGGGTCCGGGAGCAGGCGGCCTGACCGGCGAGGATGGGTGTGGAAATGGACAAGCAGCAGGAATTTGTGCTCCGTACGCTCGAGGAGCGCGACATCCGCTTCGTGCGTCTGTGGTTCACCGACGTGCTCGGCTTCCTGAAGTCGGTCGCGGTCGCCCCCGCCGAGCTGGAGCAGGCCTTCGACGAGGGCATCGGCTTCGACGGCTCCGCGATCGAGGGCTTCGCCCGGGTCTACGAGTCCGACATGATCGCCAAGCCGGACCCGGGCACCTTCCAGATCCTGCCCTGGCGCGCCGAGGCCCCGGGCACCGCCCGGATGTTCTGCGACATCCTGATGCCGGACGGCTCGCCGTCCTTCGCCGACCCGCGCTACGTCCTCAAGCGGGCCCTCGCCAAGACCTCGGACCTGGGCTTCACCTTCTACACCCACCCCGAGATCGAGTTCTTCCTGCTCAAGGACAAGCCGCTGGACGGCTCCCGGCCCACCCCGGCCGACGAGTCCGGCTACTTCGACCACACCCCGCAGAACGTGGGCATGGACTTCCGGCGCCAGGCCATCACGATGCTGGAGTCGATGGGCATCTCGGTCGAGTTCTCGCACCACGAGGGCGCGCCGGGCCAGCAGGAGATCGACCTGCGCTACGCGGACGCGCTCTCCACGGCCGACAACATCATGACCTTCCGCCTGGTCATGAAGCAGGTGGCGCTCGAACAGGGCGTGCAGGCCACGTTCATGCCGAAGCCGTTCTCCGAGTTCCCGGGCTCCGGCATGCACACCCACCTCTCGCTCTTCGAGGGCGACCGGAACGCGTTCTACGAGTCGGGCGCCGAGTACCAGCTCTCCAAGGTGGGACGTTCCTTCATCGCGGGCCTGCTCAAGCACGCGGGCGAGATCTCGGCCGTCACGAACCAGTGGGTCAACTCGTACAAGCGCATCTGGGGCGGCTCCGGCCGCACCGCGGGCTCCGGCGGCGAGGCCCCCGCGTACATCTGCTGGGGCCACAACAACCGCTCCGCGCTGATCCGCGTGCCCATGTACAAGCCGGGCAAGATGGGCTCCTCCCGGGTCGAGGTCCGCTCCATCGACTCCGGCGCCAACCCGTACCTGACCTACGCCGTCCTCCTCGCCGCCGGCCTCAAGGGCATCGAGGAGGGCTACGAGCTCCCGGCCGGCGCCGACGACGACGTCTGGGCCCTCAGCGACGCCGAGCGCCGCGCGATGGGCATCGAGCCGCTGCCGCAGAACCTGGGCGAGGCGATCACCCTGATGGAGCGCAGCGAGCTGGTGGCGGAGACGCTCGGCGAGCACGTCTTCGACTTCTTCCTGCGCAACAAGAAGCAGGAGTGGGAGGAGTACCGCTCGGAGGTCACGGCCTTCGAGCTGAGGAAGAACCTGCCGGTTCTCTAGGCGGCCGGTCGCGCCGCCGGGACGGTCTTCGGCTGGGCGCGGAAGGAGAACGCCTCCATGAGGCGGGCATGCTTGGTCTTCTGGACGGCGGCGATGCGCCATTCGCCGCCGCCGCCGCCGTCGTTGCTGCTGCCGTCGCCGGACGTGCGGACCAGGGTGTACGTGGCGCGCTTGCCGAGGCGGCGGGGGCGGGCGGCGCCCTTGGTGACCTCGCCGTGGGTGACGGCGACGGCCGTGTCGGGGCCGTAGAAGCGCAGGTCGACGATGTCGACGACGAGCCTGGTGCCCTTGAGGAAGCCGTCGAAGAGCGCCTGGTGGGCGCGGCCGATCTCGTGGCCGCCGTGATAGGTGGTGCCGACGAAGGTGACGTCGGTGGCGTCGTCCGTGAAGTGCGCGCCGTAGGCGGCGCCGTCGCCGCGGCCCCAGGCGTCGGCGCTGGACTGCAGGAGGGTGTGGATCGCGGCGGTGTCCCCGGGGACTCCGGTGTTCATGGTGGTGTCCATGGCGGTGCTCCTTTCAGTGGTATCTTCCGTAAGGAAGTAGCTTCGTCCAGGAACTCTCTTCTTTGAGGAAGAGATTAGGTCGGGAGGCACCCCGTGTCAACGCCCGCGCAGCCCTCGAAGGCGTCGATGCCGCACGACGCGAGCGCGATCTATCGCCGTTACCTGAGTGCCGTGATGCTGCACGGCCACGCCGGCGCCCGCGCCGTCGACCTCGGCGCCACCGACCTCTACGCGCTGAACATCCTCGACCTGGCCGGACCCATGACCCCCGGCGAACTCGGCGCCCGCACCGGGCTCACCACCGGCCCGACCACCCGGCTCGTCGACCGCCTGGAGAAGGCCGGGTACGTCCGCCGGGCCGCCGACCCCGGCGACCGGCGCAAGGTCATCGTCGAACCGGTCGACCGCCCCGCCGACCTCGATCAGGCCCTCGCCCCCGCCCGGCGCCGGATCGCCGAGCTCCTCGTCGGCTACCCGCCCGAGCAACTCGCCGTCCTCTTCGACTACTTCACCCGCGCCGCCGAGGCGTACCGCGAGTCCGCCGAGGAGCTCCAGCAGGAGGGCTGACCGACCGGGCCGAGAAACCCGTTGCGGCCCGCCCGCGGCGGGGCCGAGACTGCCGCCCGTGACCAACGTGAAGATCATCGAGACGGAGCGGCTGCTCCTCCACCCGCTCTCCGTCGACGACGCCCGGCGCATCGTCGACGCCCGGCCCGCCCCCGGCGACCGCTGGGCCGAAGAGTACCCGAGCGCGGGCGACGGGCGAAGCGCGCAGGGCTTCCTCAACGGGGTCGCCGAGCGCGGCGACCCGGGGGCCTACCGGCCGTACGCGATACGGCTGCTCGCGGACGGCACCACCGTCGGCGGTATCGGCTTCCACGGGCCGCCGGACGCCGACGGTGTCGTGACCATCGGCTACGGCCTCGTGCCCGGCGCCCGCGGCAAGGGCTACGCCTCCGAGTCGCTGCGCGCCCTGATCGCCCGGGCCCGCGAGGCCGGCGCCACCGCCGTGCGCGGCGACGCCGACCTCGACAACATCGCCTCGCAGCGGGTGATGGAGGCGGCGGGGATGGCGTACGAGGGCGAGGACGAGAAGGTGCGGAACTACCGCCTGGTCCTCTGAGGCCCGTCCGGGGCCGTCACATCCGGGCGTACGCGCCCGCCGCCGTCAACGTGTCGAACGGCAGCCGGACCGCGGTGGCCGAGTCCGCCGGGACCGGCGTGTCCGCCGATCGCAGCGCGGTCAGTTCGGCGTCCGACAGGGCCCGGCGGACCAGCCGGAAGTCGTCCATCGAGCCGTGGAAGCGGTCCGCCGAGGCGCCGTCGGGCCGGGCGCCGAGCAGGAAGCCGCGGACGTCGAAGCCGTCGTCGTACGTCACCGCGCCCGCCGGCGCCTGCTTCGTGGCGCTCGTGCCGTCGACCGACAGGGTCAGCGCGCCGCCCTGGCGGCGCAGCACCACCAGGCGCCAGGTGTCGTCGCCGAAGACCGTGCCCGACGGGGCGACGACGTCGAGCGTGGTGGTCGCCGCGTCCGTCTGGAGCAGGGCCGTGACCTTGTTCTGCGCGGGCACCGCCCGCAGCCACACCTGGCGCTCGCCGCCACCGACGCCGTACGCCCAGGCGAGCACCGGAGTGGTGTTGAGCCCGTCCTGGTAGCGCACCCACGCCGCCAGCGTGAAGTCGCCCGCGCCGAGCGCCTTCGCGTCGCCGTACGGCAGCTCGACGGCGTCGTCGACGCCGTCGAAGTCGAGCGCCCGCCCGTACTTGGCGCCCGTGGCCGAGACCGTCGCCCCGCCCCGTACGTACCCGTGCGAGCAGTGCGCGCCGGCGTCGGGCGTGGCCCGGGTCGTCGCGTCGTCGACGGGCCGCATCACCAGGTGCTGTTCGGTGTTGCCCGGTTCCATGGACCACCACAGGGCCGGGTCCTTCGGCGGGGCCCAGCCGCCCACGGGCGTGTCGGCCAGGTCGGCGACGTCCGCGGCGGACAGCGCCCGCCCGTAGAAGCGGAAGTCGTCGAGGGCGCCGGTCAGGACGTCCGTGCCGGTCGGCTTCGAACCGATCCGGAAGCCCTCGGGCGTGGCGATGCCGTCCGTGAAGGAACCGGCCAGGCCGTCCGCCGTGGCGACGCGGGCGCCCGGCGCGGCCGGGTCGACGCCGTCGACGCCCACGGTCAGTCGGGAGCCGGGCGCCTGGCCGGCGCTCCGGGTCACGGTGAGCAGGTGCCACCGGTCGTCGCCGAAGGCCCGCCGGTCGCTCTCGCCGGCCGCCTGGCTGTCCGGCAGGTCGAGCGTGACCGCGCCGGCCGCCGTCTCGGCCCGTACGGTCAGCCGGTCGAGCGAGGGTTTCGCGCGCACCCACAGCGACGGCTTGCCCGAGGTGGAGCCGTACGCCCACATCAGCGCCGCGTCCGGGGTGCTCGTGGTGGCGGCGTAGCGGAACCACAGGGTGAAGGTGAAGTCGCCGGCGCCGGTGTCGAGCGCGGGCAGGTACGGCACCTCCACGCCCGGCAGGCCGCTGTTCACGACCAGCGCGCCGCTCCCGATCCGCCCGCCGGTCTGGGCGCTCTCGGAGGACGTCGTGCCGAGCAGGGTGCCGTCGGCGCAGTGGCCGGACACGTCGTCCTGGATCCGGACGGTGCGCAGCGCCGCAGGGTCGGCGGTGTCGACGACCTGGAACGGCAGGTGCGCGGCGAGCCGGTCCGGCGCCACCGCGGCGGCGCCGGAGCCGCGCAGCAGGGCGCGCTGGTCCGCGGGGAGCGCGGCCTGGTAGAGCCGGAACTCGTCGACGACGCCGGTGAAGCCGTCGGCGGGCGCGCCCGCCGGGTCCACGACCGGCTTGTCGCCGATCTCGACGCCGAGCCCGGTGGTGTTGTCGGTGCGCGGGCCGGCGAGCGCGCCCGAGACGGTGCCCTGCTGGGTGCCGGTCCGCCCGTCGACGTCCAGGGTGACCGTGCCGCCGGCGCGGACCAGGGTGAGGTGGTGCCACTGGCCGTCGCCGAAGGCGGGTCGCGCCGGGTCCGGGCCGAGGAGCGTGGCCGTCGCGGTGCCGCCGGTGCCCTGCACCCAGGCGTAGACCCGGTTCTGGCCGGGCTGCGCCCGCACCCACACCTGCGGCTTGGCCGAGCCCACCCCGTACGCCCAGAACAGCGCCTGCTGCGGGGTGCTCGTCGTCGCGTCGTACTTGAAGAACAGCGAGTACGTGACGTCTCCGGCGCCCGGGTCGAGGGACGGGGTGTACGGCAGGTCGGCGTGGCCGTCGACGCCGTCGAGGGCCAGGCCCTGGCCGAAGGAGGTCGTGGTGCCGGTCGGCGGGTAGACGGCGCCGGAGCCGAGGGAGGCGCCGGAGGAGAGATAGCCGTCGTTGGCCTCGGCGGTCAGGTCCGGGGTGGTGCGCCCGGCGGCCGGGGTGGGCTGGGGGAGCGCGGAGCCGAGATGGGTGACGGACGCCGGCAGCTGCAGGTCGGCGGCGCGGAAGCGGTTGAAGTAGATGTACTCGGCGGAGAAGCTGGGCCCGCCCTCGTAGAGCAGCCCGAACTCGCCCTCGGACAGTTCGGCGAGGTCGGAGTAGCCGGCCCGGTCGGTGGCCGCGGCGCTCAGCAGGCCGCCGGTCGCGTTCGTCCAGGTGGCGCCGTCGTCCGTGGAGTAGCGGATCCGCATCTCCTGGCGGTTGGTGGGATGGGCCGGGGCGGACATCAGCAGCAGGTCGCCCGGCACCGAGCGGTAGGTGCGGGCCGGTGCGAGCACCGAGGCGTCGACGTCCGGGCCGGTCCAGCCGGCGGTGAGGGACAGCTTCGGCACGGTCGTGCCGCCGTCCTCGCTGACGGCGTGCATCCGGTGCCCGGCGTCGTACGGGCTGCGGGCGCTGACGTACACCCGGCCGCCGGGCAGCTCGGCGACGGTCGGCTCGCCGGGCTTGGCGACCGGGGTGCCGCCGGCGTCCTCGGCGTACGAGTTGACGGTGGCGCCGGCCTGCCACGTCGCCCCGTGGTCGTCGCTGTAGAGCACGCCGGCGCGGGCGTCGGTCCCGCTGACCCGCTCGTACGCGCCGACGAGCAGCCGCCCGGCGTGCGGGCCCTCCTTCAGCTGGATGCCGTGGCCCGGGCCGGTGCCGAACCAGCCGGTGCCGGTCGCGGTCAGCCTCGGAGCCGGCTGCGGAGCACCCCAGGTCAGGCCGTCGTCGGTGCTCTTCTGCACCCACGACGTGCGGGCGTCGCCGGTGGTGGCGACCGCGTCCTCGGCGTTGGAGAGCAGGAAGACGTCACCGGTGACCAGGTCGGCGACCGGGGAGGCGTTGCCCCGGACGTACGGTGCCTCGGGATCGGTCTCGCTGCCCGAGAGCACCACCCGTATCGGGCCCCAGGTGCGCCCGTCGTTGGTCGAGCGGCGCACGACCGTGTCGATGGGGCCGCGATCGGCGCAGGACGGCGAGGTGCGCGCCTCTGCGAAGGCGAGCAGCGCTCCGGACTTCGTCCGCACCAGGGTGGGGATGCGGAAGCAGCCGTATCCGGCCGTTCCGGAGCGGAAGAGCGCCTGCTGGGTGCCGATGCGGTTCGCGCCGGACAGGGCGGTGCCGCTCGCCGCGGCGGGCGGGGCGGCGGCGAGGCCGACGAGGGCGGCGAGGGAGGCGAGGGACGTGAGCGAGGCCAGGAACGCCCCGGTGCGCGACCGGGGCCGTGATCGTGTTCTCCACATGCACCGGACGCTAACCAGCCGTCAGATCCCCGTGGCTACAGGCCCCTTGGCGCATCCGCTCTGCCATGCTTCGGGCCGAAATGGCGACGCCGGGCGTTCGCCCGGAGGTCAGCGCTCGGACAGCTCCGACGGCGCCTCCTGCACCACCCACCCATTGCCGTCCGGGTCGGAGAAGGTCAGGAACGAGTTCCACGGCTGACCCCGGCCCTCCTCCCAGCCCGACGCGCCCACGTGCACCACCGGCGAGATCTCCACGCCCGCGGCGGCGAGCGTGGCGCGCGCCCCGTCGATGTCGGTGACGCACAGCTGGAGCCCGTGCAGGGTGCCGGGTTCCATCTGGCGGGCGCCGGGGAAGGGCGGCATGCCCTGGACGAGGGAGAGCGAGCAGCGCGAGCCCGGTGGGGTGATCTGGATGACGCGGACGCCCGGGGCGACCTCCTGGTCCAGGTCGACCTTGAAGCCGAGCCGCCCTCCGTAGAACTCCTTCGCCCGGTCCAGGTCGCTGACGGGTACGGGGACCACTTCCAGTGTCCAGTTCATGCCCCCGATTCTGCCGCCGCGCCCCGCCGCGCGCTCCCCGGGGCGACCCGGCGCCCCGCCGGGGATAGGCTCGACCGGGCACTCAATCGACCGGTGGAGGGAGCGGCGGGATGACGGCGCCGGGACGCAGGAGCAGTACGTTCACCCGGCTGCTGCGGCACGGGTTCACCGACCCGTCCGCCGCCGAGCGGCTGCTCGACCTGGACGACCTGGCCCCGCTGCGCGGCGACTCCGTGCTGCTCGACGCCCTCGGCGCCACCGCCGACCCCGACCTCGCGCTGCGCGGCCTGGTCCGGCTCGTCGAGGCGCAGCCGCCGGCCGAGCGGCCGGCCCTCACCACCACGCTGCTGTCCGCGAAGCCGTTCCGGGACCGGCTGCTCGGGGTGCTCGGCGCGTCCGAGGCGCTCGCCGACCACCTGGCCCGTCATCCGCACGACTGGCAGGCGCTCGTCACGTACGAGGCGGCCGACCTGCACCCGGGCGTCGCCGAGTTCGAGCGCGGGCTCGCCGAGGCCGTCGACCCGGTGACGCTGCGGGTCGCCTACCGGCGCTGTCTGCTCGCCATCGCGGCCCGTGACGTGTGCGGCACCACCCACGTCGCCCAGACCGCCGCCGAACTCGCCGACCTCGCCACCGCCACCCTGCGCGCCGCGCTCCGCATCGCCAGGGCCGCCGCGCCCGAGGACGCGGCGCAGTGCCGGCTCGCCGTGATCGCCATGGGCAAGTGCGGCGGCCACGAACTGAACTACGTCTCCGACGTCGACGTCATCTTCGTCGGCGAGGCGGCGGACGGCGCCGACGAGTCCAAGGCACTGCAGGCCGCGACCCGGCTCGCCTCCCACCTCATGCGGATCTGCTCGGAGACCACGGTCGAGGGCAGCATCTGGCCCGTCGACGCCAACCTGCGCCCCGAGGGCCGCAACGGGCCACTGGTCCGCACCCTCTCCTCGCACCTCGCCTACTACCAGCGCTGGGCCAAGACCTGGGAGTTCCAGGCCCTGCTGAAGGCGCGTCCGGTGGCCGGCGACGCCGAGCTCGGCGCCGCGTACGTCGACGCCGTCTCCCCGCTGGTGTGGCAGGCCGCAGAGCGCGAGAACTTCGTGCCCGACGTGCAGAAGATGCGCCGCAGGGTCGTCGACAACATCCCGGCCGGCCACGTCGACCGCGAGCTGAAGCTCGGCCCCGGCGGCCTCAGGGACGTCGAGTTCGCCGTCCAGCTCCTGCAGTTGGTGCACGGCCGCAGCGACGCCACGCTGCACAGCGGCACCACCCTCGACGCGCTCGCCGCCCTCGCCGCGGGCGGCTACGTGGGCCGCGCGGACGCCGCCCAGCTCGACGACGCCTACCGCTTCCTGCGCGCCATGGAGCACCGCATCCAGCTCCACCGGCTGCGCCGCACCCACCTCGTCCCCGAGGGCGAGGCCGATCTGCGCCGCCTCGGCCGCTCGCTCGGCCTGCGCACCGACCCGGTCACCGAGCTCAACCGGGAGTGGAAGCGGCACGCGGCGGTGGTGCGCCGGCTGCACGAGAAGCTGTTCTACCGGCCGCTGCTCGACGCCGTCGCCCAGCTCGCCCCCGGCGAGATCCGGCTCAGTCCGAAGGCGGCCGGGCAGCGGCTCGAAGCGCTCGGGTACGCGGACCCCGCCGCCGCCCTGCGCCATCTGGAGGCGCTGTCCTCCGGCGTCAGCCGCAAGGCCGCCATTCAGCGCACGCTGCTGCCGGTGCTGCTCGGCTGGTTCGCCGACTCGGCCGACCCGGACGCGGGCCTGCTCGGCTTCCGCAAGGTGTCCGACGCGCTCGGCAGGACGCCCTGGTACCTGCGCCTGCTGCGCGACGAGGGCGCCGCCGCCGAGAACCTCGCCCGGGTCCTCTCCGCCGGCCGGCTCGCCCCCGACCTGCTGCTCCGCGCCCCCGAGGCGGTCGCCATCCTCGGCGACCCGGAGGGCCTGAAGCCGCGTGGCCGGGACCACCTGGAGCAGGAGGTGCTCGCCGCCGTCGGCCGCGCCGACGGCCCCGAGCAGGCGGTGGCCGCGGCCCGCGGCGTGCGCCGCCGGGAGCTGTTCCGTACCGCCGCGGCCGACCTCATCGCCTCCTACGGCACCGAGGACAACCCCCGCGAGGCCGACCCCGGCGCCCTCGTCGACCGCGTCGGCCGCGCCGTCACCGACCTCAACGCGGCGACGATCTCGGGCGCGCTCAGAGCCGCCGTGCGCGCCGAATGGGGCGACGAGCTGCCGACCAGGTTCGCCGTCATCGGCGTCGGCCGCTTCGGCGGCCACGAACTCGGCTACGGCTCCGACGCCGACGTCCTCTTCGTGCACGAGCCGCGCGAGGGCGTCGACGAGCAGGAGGCGGCGAAGGCCGCCAACCGGGTCGTCACCGAGATGCGCCGGCTGCTCCAGCTGCCCACCGCCGACCCGCCGCTGCTCATCGACGCCGACCTGCGCCCGGAGGGCAAGAGCGGCCCGATGGTGCGCACCCTGAAGTCCTACGAGGCCTACTACCGCCGCTGGTCGCTCGTCTGGGAGGCCCAGGCGCTGCTGCGGGCCGAGCCGATGGCCGGCGACCGGGAGCTCGGGCAGCGCTTCATCGAGCTCGTCGACCCGCTGCGCTACCCCATGGAGGGGCTCGGCGAGGACGCGGTCCGCGAGATCCGCCGCCTCAAGGCCCGCATGGAGACCGAACGCCTGCCGCGCGGCGCCGACCCGACGCTGCACGCCAAGCTGGGCCGCGGCGGCCTCAGCGACGTCGAGTGGACCGTCCAGCTGCTCCAGATGCGGCACGGCTGGGCCGAACCCGGCCTGCGCACCACCCGTACCCGCGAGGCCCTCGCCGCCGCCCACGCGGCCGGGCTCATCGGCACGGACGAGGCGCAGACCCTGGACGAGGCCTGGGTGCTCGCCACCCGGGTGCGCAACGCGGTGATGCTGGTCCGCGGCCGCGCCGGCGACACCTTCCCCTCCGAGCCGCGCGAACTGGCCGCCGTCGGCCGCTTCCTGGGTTACGCCCCCGGCCATGTCGGTGAGATGGTCGACGACTACCGCCGGATCACCCGGCGGGCGCGGGCGGTGATGGAGGAGCTGTTCTACGGCGCGTAGGCAGGGTGTGGACGGGCGGAAAACGCATACGCCGGCGCAACACCCCCTCGTGTCCGATGGGCGCATGAACCACTACGCACCCCTGAACGCCCGCCGTCTCGTGATCCCCGGTCTGGCGCTCCTCGGCCTCGCGGGCGCCGGTTACGCCCTGCGCGGTCCGCTCATGATGGCCGCGCCGAGGTGCCTGGCCGGGCGGTGGCACGGCTGCTACGACACCTTCAACGGCGTGGTGCTCATGACGCTGGTCGCCTTGCCGCTCGCCGTACTGGTGGCGTGGGCCCTCGCGTGGCGCCGCCGGGCCGCCGGTGTCGCGTCGCCGTGGCGGCTGTCGCTGGCCGAGGTGGGCATGGTCCACGGGACGGTGCCGTTCCTGGGGATGACCCTGATGCCGGGCGCGGCGCCCGGCGTCGCACCCGCCCGGGTGAGCCTCGTACCGCTGCGGGACCTGGCCACCATGGGGACGCTCGGGATCGTCGGCAACCTCCTGGTCTTCGCGTCGCTCGGCTTCTTCGCGCCGATGCGGTGGACGGCGATGGCGTCCCTGCCGCGGATCCTGGCGCTCGGCGCGGGCTGCTCGGCCCTGGTCGAGACCGCACAGTACGTGCTGCGCCTCGACCGGGTCACCTCCGTGGACGACGTCCTGGTCAACGCCACCGGCGCGGTCCTGGCCGGGCTCGCCTCGCGCCGCTGGTGGCGCACGACGGAGGCGGCTCCGGCGCATACGCCGCCGATATGTCCCGTTGCCTAGGCTGCGGGCATGCGCGTACTGATCGTGGAGGACGAGCCGCATCTGGCGGAGGCCGTCCGGGACGGCCTCCGGCTGGAGGCGATCGCCGCCGACATCGCGGGTGACGGGGACACCGCCCTGGCGCTCCTCGGCGTCCACTCCTACGACCTCGCGGTGCTCGACCGTGACATCCCCGGCCCGTCCGGCGACGAGATCGCCCGGCACCTCGTCGCCTCCGGCAGCGGCATCCCGATCCTCATGCTCACCGCCGCCGACCGGATCGACGACAAGGCCTCCGGTTTCGAGCTGGGCGCCGACGACTACCTGACGAAACCGTTCGAGCTGCGGGAGCTCGTCCTGCGGCTCCGGGCGCTCGACCGCAGGCGGGCGTACGCCCGGCCCCCGGTCCGCGAGATCGCGGGCCTGCGCCTCGACCCCTTCCGCCGGGAGGTCTTCCGCGACGGGAGCCGGGTCGCGCTCACCCGCAAGCAGTTCGCCGTCCTCGACGTCCTCGTCGCGGCCGAGGGCGGGGTCGTCAGCGCCGAGGAGCTGCTCGAACGGGCCTGGGACGAGAACGCCGACCCCTTCACCAACGCCGTCCGCATCACCGTCTCCGCCCTGCGCAAACGACTCGGCGAACCCTGGCTCATCGCCACGGTGCCGGGCGTCGGCTACCGCATCGACGCGTGCCCCGACCGTACGGGCGAGGCGTGACCAGACGTCCCGGGCTCAGCGCCCGGCTCAAGCTCACCCTCAGTTACGCCGGCTTTCTCGCCGTCACCGGCGGTCTGCTCCTCGCCGTCGTGTGGGCCTACCTGCTGCGGTACGTGCCCGACAACGAGCAGGGCCTGCTCGGGATCTCGCCCAACCGCTACCTGCTCGTGCACACCTTCGCGCCCGCCGCGGCCGTCGCCCTGGGCCTCCTGCTCGTCTTCGGCCTCCTCGGCGGCTGGCTCCTGGCCGGGCGGATGCTCGCGCCGCTCGACCGGATCACGGCCGCGGCCCGGCTGGCCGGCGAGGGATCGCTGTCCCACCGCATCCGGATGCCGGGCCGCCGGGACGAGTTCCGGGAGCTCGCCGACACCTTCGACACCATGCTGGACCAGCTGGAGGCGCACGTCGCCGAGCAGCGGCGCTTCGCGGCGAACGCCTCCCACGAACTGCGCACCCCGCTCGCCGTCTCGCAGGCGCTGCTCGACGTCGCCCGCAAGGATCCGACCCGCGACCGCGAGGAGGTCCTCGCCCGCCTCCAGGCCGCCAACACGCGCGCGATCGACCTCACCGAGGCCCTGCTGCTGCTCAGCCGCAGCGACCGCGGCACCTTCGGCCGCGAGTCCGTCGACCTCTCCCTCCTCGCCGAGGAGGCCGCCGAGACCCTGCTGCCGCTCGCCGAGCGGCGCGGGCTCACCCTCGTCGTCACCGGGGGAGCGGCCCTGACCAGCGGCTCTGCGGAGCTGCTGCTGCGGCTGGTGACGAATCTCGTCCAGAACGCGATCGTCCACAACCTGCCCGCCGGCGGCACCGTGACCGTCCACACCGAGGCGCGGGACGGCGGGAGCGTGCTGCGGGTCGAGAACACGGGCCGAACCGTCCCACCGGACCTGGTGCCGACCCTCACCGAACCCTTCCAGCGCGGAGCGGAACGCGTACGCACCGACGAGCACGCCGGTGTCGGCCTCGGCCTCGCCCTCGTGCACAGCATCGTCCGCGCCCACGAGGGGACCCTCGACCTCGTCCCGCGTCCGGCCGGCGGTCTGCGCGTCACGGTCCGGTTGCCGGGAGGCTCCTGGGTCCGGTTGGCGGGAGGCTCTTAGGCCCGGTTGCCCGGGGCCTCCCGGTCCGCCTCCAGCAGCCGCCGCCGGCAGTGCTCCAGGTACCCGGCGAGCGCCAGCTCGAATGCCTCGTCCGCCCGGTCCTCCGTCATCTCCGTGAGCGCGCGGGCGAGCAGCGGGGTCGTCGTCTCGTCGGGGAGCTCCCACATCGAGGCCGGGGCCGTCATGTCGAGGGCCGAGCCGAGGACCAGGTTCTCCATGCCGATGAGCACCGGCATCACGTCCCGCAGCGGGAAGCCCGCGTCGAGCAGCCGGGCGACGACCTTCTCGTACTGCAGGAGCACCTTCGGCGCGCGGACCGGCGACGTCGTCAGGAGCGAGATCGCGCGCCGGTGGGCGGCGAAGGCGGCCCGGTAGGAGCGGGCGTAGGCGGCCACGGCCGCGTCCCAGGGCTCACGGTCCAGGGCGCCGTCGTCGATGGCGTCGCAGACCCGCTCCCGCAGCAGCTCCACGATGCCGTCCCGGCCGTCCACATGGTGGTACACCGACGCCGTCTGCACCCCGAGCCGCCGAGCGATCTGCGGGACGCTGAAGTCCCCCTGCTCGTCGACGAGTTCGAGCGCCGTGGTGGTGATGCGCTCCCGGTCGAGGAGGGGCGTGCGCGGCCGGCCCATGAAGGTTTTCCCCCAGTTCAGGTCTTCCCGAATCGTCGGACCCGAGGCTACATTGCGCCAACCGAAAGGCTTTAGGTTTTCGCTCGTGTCCCAGCCTGCACCTGTCGCGGAAGGGCCTCCCCAGCCATGTCCTCCAGCACCTCCGACACGCCACCCGGCGCACCCGGACTGAGAACCGGCACCCTCACCACCGCCGACATCTCCTTCTTCGTCGTCTCCGCCGCCGCCCCGCTCACCGTGATGGCCGGCGTCGCCCCCATCGCCCTCGTCCTCGGCGGCATCGGCGCCCCCGCCGGCTACCTCGTCGCCGGCATCACCCTCGCGGTCTTCGCCGTCGGCTTCACCACCATGAGCCGCCACGTCCGCAGCGCCGGCGCCTTCTACGCGTACATCGCCCAGGGCCTCGGCAAACCCCTCGGCATCGCCGCCGCGCTCATCGCCATGGTCGGCTACAACGGCATGGAGATCGGCGTCTACGGACTCCTCGGCTCCGCCACCGCCGACACCGCGCACGCCCTGTGGGGCGTCGACCTGCCCTGGCTGCCGATCGCCCTCGCCGGCCTGCTGCTCATCTGGTACGGCGGCTACCGCTCCATCGACTTCGGCGCCAAGGTCCTCGGCGTCCTGCTCGTCGCCGAGACCGGCATCCTCGTGCTCCTCGCCGGCGGGGTGCTGCTCAAGGGCGGCGCGCACGGGCTCTCGCTCGCCTCCTTCGCCCCCGGCCATGTGCTCGTCCCCGGCACCGCCGCCCGTGCTCGCCTTCGCGTTCTCGGCCTTCACCGGCTTCGAGTCCACCGTGATCTACCGCCGCGAGGCCCGCGACCCGGCCCGCACCATCCCGCGCGCCACCTACATCGCGGTCGGCTTCCTCGGCCTCTTCTACGCCTTCGTCGTGTGGACCGTGATCCAGGCCTTCGGCGACGACAAGGTCGTCGCGGCCGCCGCCGGCGACACCGGCGGGCTCTTCTTCACCGCCATCACCACCTACGTGGGCGCCTGGGCCGCCGACCTGATGCACCTCTTCATCGTGACCAGCATCATCGCCTCGCTTCTCGCCTTCCACAACGCGATCAACCGCTACGGCCTCGCCCTCGCCGAGGAGGGCGTGCTGCCCGCCGCGCTCGGCCGGATCCACCCCCGTCACCGCTCCCCGTACCTCGCGGGCGTCGTCCAGACCGTGCTCGGCGCCGTGATCGTCCTCGGCTTCGCGGCCGCCGGCGCCGACCCGTACACCCAGCTGCTGCTGTGGGTGAACACGCCCGGCATGCTCGGACTCATGGCGATGATGCTGCTCGCCGCCGTCGCCGTCGTGCGCTACTTCCGCCGCGTCCCGCACCAGGAGGGCGCCCTGCGCACCCTCGTCGCACCGGTCACCGCCGCCGTCCTGCTGGCCGTCGCGCTCTGGCTGGTCGCCTCCAAGGTGGCCCTGTTCACCGGCGCCTCCAGCACCGTCAACGCGGTCCTCGTGGCCGTCGTCCCGGCCGTCCTCGTCCTCGGGCTCCTCCTCGCGTACCGGCTGCGCCGCACCCGCCCCGAGGTCTACGCCCGCTTCGCCGCCGAGCCGCCCACCGACCCCGACGCATCCGGAGAAGCCCCGTGTCCGCACCCGACCTCGTCCTCCGCAACGCCCGTCTGCGCACCCCCGACCCCTCCCACCACACCGCTGTCGCCGTCCACGACGGACTGATCACCGCCCTCGGCGACGACACCGACGCCCGCGACTGGCCCGGCCCCGGCACCGAGGTCGTCGACCTCGGCGGCGCCACCCTCACCCCCGGCCTCACCGACTCCCACAGCCATCCCGTGTGGGGCCTGGAGATGTACACCGGCACCGACCTCTCCGCCGTCACCGACCTCGACGGACTGCGCGCCGCGCTGCGGACCGCCGAGCGGCAGGCCGGCTGGGTCCTCGGCTTCGGCCTCGACCACAACGTCTTCGCCGGCCGGCCGGTCCACCACGAGCTGATCGACGACGTCCTCGACGGCGCCCCCGCCCACCTCCGCCTCTACGACGGCCACTCCGTCCTCGTCAGCGCCACCGCCCTCAAGGCCGCCGGCATCGACGGACCGCGTGCCTTCACCCAGCGCTCCGAGATCGTCTGCGACGCCGCGGGACGCCCCACCGGGCACCTGGTCGAGCACGCCGCCATGGAGCTGATGGCCCCGGTGCTGCCCGCCCAGCCGTACGCGGAGCGCCGCGACCGGCTCGTCGCACTGCTCGCGGAGATGGCCGCCACCGGACTGACCGGCGCCCACGTCATGGACCTCGGCGGCCATGACGTGCCCGGCCTGCTCACCGCCATCGAGGCGGACGGCGACCTGCCGCTGCGGCTCCGCCTCGCGCCCTGGTGCATGCCCGGGGCCGGCGCCGATGAGCTCGACGCGCTCGTACGGCTCCAGGAGCGGGCCGGGCGGCTCTGGCGGGTCGGCGGGGTGAAGTTCTTCATGGACGGCACCGTCGAGGGCGGCACCGCCTGGCTGGAGCACGCCGACTGCCACGGCCAGGGCACCGACGCCTTCTGGCCCGACCCGGCCGCCTACTCCGCGGCCGTACGGCACCTGCACCGCGCGGGCGTCGGCACCGCCACCCACGCCATCGGCGACGCGGCGGTGCGCCATGTGCTCGACACCGTCGAAGCCCTGGGCACAGCCGGCCCCCGGACCGGTCCCCGGCACCGGATCGAGCACATCGAGACCGTGCCCGACGACCAGCTCCCCCGGTTCGCCGCGCTCGGTGTCGCCGCCTCCATGCAGCCCCCGCACACCGCGTACACCCGCGCCGACCGCACCGACGAGTGGTCGAAGCGGCTCGGCGAGGAACGGGCCGCCCGGGCCTGGCGCTGCCGGGACCTGCGCGACGCGGGCGCCACGCTCGCGCTCGGCTCGGACTGGCCGATCGCCCACCACGACGCCCGCCAGGTCCTCGCGACCGCCCGGGCCCCGCGCGGCGCGGCCTCGGTCCGCGCCGGGCTCACCGGGCGGATGGCCCTGGAGGGCATGACCACGCACGCGGCGCTCGCCGCGGGGGAGGAGCGGATCGCGGGCCGCATCGCGCCCGGCTACCGGGCCGACCTCACCGCCTTCACCGTCGACCCGGTCCTGGCCGCGGCCGACGAGACCGCGACCGCGCCGATCCGGCTCACGGTCGCGGGCGGGAGGATCACGTACCGGAGCTGACGCACCTCGGGAGGATCACGTACCGGAGCTGACGCACCTCGGGAGGATCACCTTCCGGAGCCGACGCGCTCCAGGAGGATCACCTACCGGAGCTGACCCACTCCGGGAGGATCACCTTCCGGAGCCGACGCGCTCCGGGGAGTCCTGGGCCCCGGCGCCCGCCGGGTCCCGGTCCGCCCCCTCCGCCGGGGGCGGACCCCCCCGCGGCCCGCCCAGCCGGGCCGGGGGGGGCGGCGGCACCCCCGTCG
>NZ_JBSGBF010000040.1:0-66531 GCF_053601115.1 Streptomyces sp. NPDC004788 | reverse complement strand
GCTCGTTGCCGGTGGAGAGGCCGAGCTGGGCGGCGAGTTCGCCGAAGCGGTCGCGCTGGACGTTGCGGTCGTCGGAGCTGACCCACCACACGACGTCGTAGTCGGAGCTGAAGCGGTGGGCGTACTCGGCGGCGATCTGGGTCTTGCCGATGCCGGACATGCCGAGCAGGGTGCAGGCGGCGCTGCCGCGCTCGGCGTCCATGAGCCGCCGCTGGAGCTCGGTGAGCAGCTCGTCGCGGCCGGTGAAGCGCGGGTTGCGGCGCGGGATCTCGCCCCAGATGTCGGGCGGGGTGTCCGGGAAGCGGACGTGCGCGCCGGCGGGCAGCCGGCGGCCCGTGGTGCGCCCCTGCTCGATGCCGAGCCGGCTGAGCAGCCGGACCTCGGCCTCCTCCTCGCCCACGCCCCACAGGCTGACGGGTTCGAGGACGGCGGTGGCCGGGAGCAGGGTGCGGTTGGTGAGGTTGACCGCGGCGAAGCGCTCGGCGTGGGCGGCGACGAAGCCGCGCAGCACGTCGTTCCACTCGCCGGCCGCGCGCGGGCCGAGCTGGAAGAACCAGTCGTCCAGGACGAGGAGCACCTGGCCGCGGGCGAGCAGCAGGTCGCCGAGCGAGTCCTCCAGGGGCACCTCGCGCGGCGGGTCCCAGCGCTGCAGGCTGGCCCGCACCCCGTGGGCGTCGAGTCGCTGGTTGATCCAGGTCGCCCACGGGCGGTGATAGCCGGGGAAGACCACGAGGACGTGTTCCGGCGCTCTCCTGGCTCCGTCCGCCGCACCGCCCGACCGCTGTTCCGCCATCTGTCGTGTCTCCCGTCCCGCTCCCGCGCAACGCAGTGTCATGTGCCGTGGGCACAGTGTTACCCAGCGGCCAGGGGAGCCGCGCCGAGGCTCGCATGATGCTGCCTCATTTGGTCCGCGAACTCCCGTCCCTCCGCAGTCAGTTCATCGGATTCAAGCAGGATCGCCAGCGCTTCACCCACCTGATCGTGGATGTCGTCGAACTGTTGCCCGGCGACGGACCGCCAGGACGCCGGCACCCGGTCGGCGGTGGCCGCCCGCCGCCACAGGTCGGCCAGGGCCAGATGGGCGTAGGCGCCGTGCAGCACGCCGGCGACGGGCCGCGGGTCCGGCCGCCAGCCGACCTGGTGCACGGCGTCCCGCCCGGGCCCGTACAGCGGCACGATCTCGTGGAGCGTGGCCAGTTTGCTGTGGTGCAGCTCGTGCACGAGCGTCTCGGCCATCCCCTGCCCGTCGGCGGGCAGCGAGGTCAGCACGGCTCCGGGGGCGGCGCTCAGGGTGGCGCCGAGGTGCCGGGGCCCGCGCCCGACGAGCGGCACGACCACCCGGACCGCGCGGGCGACCTCGGCCGCCCGGCCCGGGTCGGCGCGCAGCAGCAGGTCACGGGCGGCGCGCCAGCGCGCGGACCAGGCGGCGTGGTCGGTGTCGGCGTGTTCGGCCGCGGTGCCGACGAAGGCGCCGCCCGCGCCGGCCGGCACCCGGTAGGGGTCGAGGTCGTCCAGGCGCGCGGCGCCGCCGGGCAGCACGCGCACCGCGCTCCAGCCGGGCCCGTGGCCGGTCAGGGCACCGGCCCGGCCGGTGCGGGTGAGGACGGTGGGCGCGGCCCGGCGGGCGCCCGACGGGCGGAACCGTACGGTCCGGTCGTCCGCGCTGATCCGGACGCGTTCGCCGGCCACCCGCAGCCGGCCCGTGCCGGGCAGCGACAGCAGGCCGTCCGGGGTCTCGACGGTCAGGTCGAGCGGGCCGCCGCAGCGCAGGGCGGCGGTGGCGGCGAGGGCGTCGAGGCGGGCGAGGTGCCGGTCGAGGCCCGGCCCGGCGGGCTCGGTGAGCGCACCGGCCAGCCAGGCCCCGGTGGTCGGGTAGTCGAGGACGTCACGGACCGCGCCGGGACGCCGCCGCTCGGCCCGTTCGAGCAGTTCCCAGGAGCGCTCGAAGCGGCCGAGCGCGCCCGGTTCGACGGTGGCGCGGTGCCGGTGGACCCGGACCAGGAGCGCCTTGAGGAGGAGCAGCCGCCGGGTGTGCAGGGCGGCGCCCAGCAGGGCGAGCCCGGCCGGATCGGGGCTGGTCCGGGCCAGTCGGGCGAAGGCGGCCGCGGACAGGGGGACGGCGCTCACTCCCGTCCCCTTCCGTGCCCGGCCCGGGGCGCGGTCGACGGGCATCTGGCCGGAAACGAACGGTCGGTGGGGCGCTTCCGCCGGAGGTCAGTCGCGGGCCTTCTCCCCTGCCTCCTCCAGCCACGAGTCGGACAGGTCCTGCGTCTCCCAGAGCACTCGCTCGACGGCCGCGGCCAGGTCCGGATCGTCCATGAAGCGCAGGGTCCGCAGGTCGACGCCGGTGAGATCCGGCAGCCGCCGAGGGCGCCCGTCGGCCCTGTCGACGCCGGCCACCCACTCCATGTGCTCCAACACCCTCGGCTCCTCCTCACCGACCCTTGTCCCCCACGGTCGTAGCGGCGGAGCGGTTCTTCCCGAGGGCCCGAAGTCAGAAACCCGTTCGACTCAACTGCGCCCATGTGCGCCCCCGTTATCCAGCCGTTCCGCGTCCGCTTCGCGCCACTCCCACCAGGGCGGCGCGATCCGGCGCCGTTCCTCGCGGGAAAGGCGGTCCGGCGGGGTGCGGGAGCCGGCGCCCACCTCGGCGAGCAGGGCGCGGGTCCGCTCCACGTCCGCCCAGTCCACCGCCACCAGCGCCCCGTCGAGCCGCCGCCACTGCTCGGCGGCGGCCGTGAGGGCGGTCCTGGCGCCGAAGGCGCGGCCCATCAGGTACAGCACCGCTCCCTGCGCGTGCAGCGCGCGGGCCAGGGTGGGGGTGCCCGGGGTGTCGCCGTGCGCGGTGTGGCTGTCCTCCGCGGCGCGCTGGTACGCGGTGAGCGCGTCGGCCAGCCGGCCGTCCCGGGCGGCCTCGCTCAACTGGAACCGCACCCAGCCCAGTTGCAGCCACACCTCGGCGCGCTCGGCGGGCCCTTCGGCCGCGCGGACGGCCTGGTCGAGGAGGTGGCGACTCTCGAAGAGGTCGGGCAGGAAGCCGGCCCGGTCGTAGCGCAGGGCGAGCACGCTGCCGATCAGCACCCGGGCCCGGGCGCGGGCCGTGGCGTCGGCGGGCAGGCAGGTGAGGGCCTCGCGCAGCACGGACTCGGCGCGGTCGACGGGCTCGGTGCCGCTGCCGGCGGCGGCCCGCCGCAGCAGGGACTCGCCCCAGGTGAGCAGCAGCCGGCCGCGCTGGTCGCCCTCGGCGGCGGTGAGCAGGGTGGCGGTCTCGTACGCGGCGTCGGCGGCCGGGCCGTCGCCGGTGACGTCGTGGAGCCGGGCCCGGGCGCTGGTCCAGCGCAGCCGGAGCGCGGTGGAGTCGCCGAGCAGCGGTTCGGCGCGGTCGAGGGCGTCGGCGACGGTCGCGGGAGCGGCCGCGGCGAGGTGGAGGGCGTCGGCGAGGTCGAGCAGCACGGGCCCGGACTCGTCGAGGGCGAGCGCGGCGCCGAACGCGGCCACCGCCTCGGGCCCGTCGCCGCGCGCGCCCCGGGCGAGGAGGAGGCGCCCGCGCCGTACGAGCAGGGCGTGGCGGCGGTCCTCGGGCCAGTCGGCCGGGTCTCCGGCGAGCACGGCGACGGCGGCGTCGAGGCGGGCCGGGTCGCCGGTGTGCCGCCACAGGGCGTGCAGGGCGGCGGCCTGTTCGAGCGTGGCCTCGGCCCAGTCGGTGCCGCCGGGACGGGCGGCCCCGGCGGCGCGTTCGAGCTCGGCGAGGGCCCGGGTCAGCAGCTCCTCGCGCTGTCCCCGGTCCCGTACGGCGGCGGTGCCGGCCTGCGCGTAGAGCACCTGGCCGAGGACGAGCCGGGCGCCCGCGGTGTCCTCGGGGGCGCCGGTGGGGCCGCCCTGGCCCTGGCCGGCGAGCGCGGCCTCGGCCATCTCGCGGGCGGTGGTGAGCAGCGACGGGTCGGACTGGCCGCGCCACTGGGCGAGGAGGCGGCGGGCGGCGGCGAGGGGTTCGGGGGTGACGAGGTCGGGCTGGTAGAAGCGCAGCACGCGGGCGGGGATGCGGGCGAACAGCTCGGAGGCGACGCCGGCCGGCTCGTCGGTCTCCTCGCCCGGTCCGGTCCCCGGGGGCGCGTCCTCCTCGGTGGCGCCGTCGGGTCCGTGTCCGGCGAGGCGGGCGGCGGCGAGGGCCGGGAAGTTGCGCATGCCCTGGCCGAAGTGGCGCTCGACGAACTCGGAGCAGTGCTTGAGCACGAGCGCGGCCGCACCCCGGTCGAGCGAGCCGAGGAGGTGCTCCTGCACGGCCGGCGGATAGCTGTAGCAGGGGTACGGGACCGGGCCGGGGAGGCGTCGGAGGAGGCCGCTCAGCAGCACCTCGGCGAGCTCCATGGGGCCGGTGTCGGGGAGCATCGCGCGCTGCACGAGCTGCATGACGGGCAGGGCGAGCGGGGCGGCGGCGAGATGGACGGCGAGCCGGACCGCGCCGGGGGAGGCGCCGGCACGGAAGGCGCGCAGGAGTTCGTCGTCGCCGCGCCGGGCGCCGCCCGGCGCCCGTACCTCCGCCGGCCGCGCCGGCGCGGGGCCGATGCGGGCGGCCCAGCCGCGGACCGCTCCCCCGCCGTGTCCGGTGAGCAGCCGGGCCCAGGAGGCGAAGGCCTCGGGGGTGGGGGTGAGCACCGGCACGGCCCGGGGTTCGGCGGCGACGGGCTCCCACACCTCCTCGTCGGGCTCGAAGCGGACCTGGCCGCCGGCGGTGGCGGGCCGCAGCAGGGTGCCGGGCTCGACCGGCAGCGCCGTGCGGGCCCACAGCCGCGGCGGCAGCGGCTGGACCAGGGCGAGCGGGGAGTGCCGGGGCCACTGGGTGATGAGCTGCTGGGCGGCGCCGCGCTGCCAGAGCGGGCCGACGCAGTCGCTGACGACGAGGGTGAGGCGGCGGCCGGTCGGGTCGTGCAGCTGGTCGGCGGGGCGGAGCCGGGGGTGGCCGTCGCGGTCCGAGGTGGTGGTGACGAGCGGCGGGCCCTCGCCGGTGTCGTGCAGCCGGTGGACCTGGACGTCACGGAAGGCGCCGGACTGCTGGCACGCCTGGCGCAGTTCCTCGACCATCCGCTGCCAGACGCCCATGGCGGGCCCGGTGTCCATGAGCAGCTGGATGTCGGGGCGCGGGGCGGCGGCGGGGCGCAGTACGGGGGTGAGGATGCCGGAGGCGGCGCTGTGCTCGGCGGTGGCCTCCTCGTCGAGCCGGCCCTCGCCGGGCCGGACCGGCAGCCCGGTGGCGTAACGGCGCAGCGGGCGCAGCGCCTTCTGCAGGCCGAGGAGCCCGGGCAGGGCGTTCGCGCCGGGCGCGCGGACGGGCAGGGCGGCGCCGATGCCGGCGCCGGTGCGCGGGCGTGCGCCGCCGGACAGCCGGAGGTCGACGGTCTCGGGGCGCCGGGCGGGTGCGACGGCCGGGTCCTCCGGGCCGGGTGCGTCGGGTGGGGCGGTGCCGCCGGTGGCCGGATCTCGACGGTGGTCGGCGGGGCCGGGGCCCGCGGAGCCGCCCGTACGGCCGGAGTCGCCGTGCTGTCCGGGGCCGGCGGGCAGCGGCGGGCCCGGCACCGGATCGCCCGCCTGGTCCTCCGGGTCGGCGCGCGGCAGCCACTGGGCGAGCCAGACGGCGTCCGCGACCTCCTCGGCCGTCAGGTCCTGCCCGGCGGCCCGCAGTCTGCGGGTGAGTTCTTCCAGCTGCATCCGGCGGCTCCGGTGCATCCGGCCATCACCTCGGCTGATCGAGCGGCTGCATGAGCATGTCCGCGATGCGTTCCCGGGTCACCCGCTCGGTGCGGGGGGCGTGCTGGGTCAGGTAGAGCGCGTTGAGCAGCTGGTCGGTGGCGATGACCTCGCCGGGCTCGCGGTCGAGGAAGCGGTCGACGAGTCCGGGCTCGGCGGCCGCCGCGTCCGGCCCCAGATGGGCCTCGATCATGGCCGACAGCTGCTCCTCGCCGGGTGCTTCGAGCTCCAGGCGGATGCAACGGCGCAGCAGGGCGGCCGGGAAGTCGCGCTCGCCGTTGGAGGTGAGCACGATGAACGGGAAGGTGGTGCAGCGGATCCGGCCCCCGTACACCGGCACCTTGCGGCCGTCGTCCGTGAGCACCTCCACCACCGGTTCGCGGTCGGCGAGCCGCTCCAGCTCGGGGATCGCGAACTCGCCCTCCTCCAGGGCGTTCAGCAGGTCGTTGGGCAGGTCGAGGTCGCTCTTGTCGAGCTCGTCGATGAGCAGCACCCGGGGCAGCTCGGAGGGCAGCAGGGCGGTGCCGAGCGGGCCGAGCCGCAGGTACGAGCCGATGCCGGCCGGGCTCGCGGCCGTGCCCGCCGCGTCCGTGCCCGCCGCGTCGGCGCGGGCCCGCTCCAGCTGCACGTCCTGGAGGCGGCCGATGGCGTCGTAGCGGTAGAGCCCGTCCTGCAGGGTCGAGCGGCTGACGATGGGCCACCGGAGCACCCGGCCGAGGCCCAGCTCATGGGCGACGGCGTGGGCGAGCGTGGACTTGCCGGTGCCGGGATTGCCGGTGACCAGGAGTGGCCGGCGCAGATACAGGGCGGCGTTGACGGCGTCGGTCTCGGCGGGCCTGGGGTGGTGGTTCTGCACCAGCCTGCGGCGCACCCCGAGCCGTCGGTCCGAGCCGGCCAGGGTGTCGTCGGCGCCGCCCGCGGAGAAGTCGCGCCAGGGCGGCGGCGGGGGCAACCGCCGTATCTCCTCGTGCGGATGACCGGCACCACGGTAGATCCGCCAATCGTTCACGCCTGCCCCCTCCTGGCCGCTGACACACGGGTGACTCCGCCGGGCGCGTCGACCGTACCGCTCGCCGCACTGGTCTGCCGACGCTCAAACCGGTCCGTTCGTGGCGAAGTTGAGTTCGAGGGACGGGTCACCGCTCACCGCCGTGATCGTCCTCGCCGAGGAGGAGCGGGCCCTGCAGGGGCGCGTCGTGCGGCGGGCGGTCCGGCGGGTCGTAGAGGACCGCGAGGCCCTCGGCCCAGGCGTGCTCGGCCCGGTCGCGCGGGTCGGCCTCGGTGTCGCCGGTCCGCAACCGCAGCGCGCGCACGGGCCCGTGCAGGCCCTCGGCGCCGTCGACGACCGCGAGGAGCTCGCCGGCCCGCTTGTGGAACTCGGCGCAGTCGGCGTGCTCGCGGGCCGAGTGCCGCCACAGCGCGACGGGGTGCCCGGCGGCGAGCGCGGCCTCCATCGCGCGCTGGCCGTCGCCGCTGCCGACCGGGCCGCAGTAGACCGGCACGCTGCCGCCCTCCGCCTCGCGCAGCCGCGCGTACACCGCGTTCTGGCTCTCCTTGCGCCGGTGCGGGGCGTGCCCGTCCTCCGCGCCCGGGGCGAGCACCTCGGCGCGCAGCGGCACGGCCCGCAGCGGCCCCGACTGACAGCCGCGCCGGCGCTGGCGCCATTCCGGGGAGGGCTCGCGGTGGCCGCGGTGCCGGTCGCGGACGACGACCGTGCGCCGTCGGCCGAGCGGCAGCGAGCCCTCGCCGAAGGGTTCGTCGGGCGCGAGCCGCCAGGTGTCGACGGGCAGGTCGAACAGCTCGCGCGGCAGCACGGCCTCGACTCCGGCCAGGTGCTCGCCCCGGTCGCCGAGGCCGAGGGCCTGCGCGAGCGGGCCGCGGAGCGCCTCCTCCAGCTCGCCGGGGCGCACCCCCTCCGTGCCGGCGCGCACCGCGTTCATGGTGCGGCCGTCGAAGAGGAGCAGCACCCGCCAGGTGTAGCGCGGCGGGTCGCTGTAGGGCACGGGGTCGATCTCGATGCGGACGTCGGCGCGGGCGCGCGGCTCCCGCTCGGGGTCGGCGCCGGGGCGCGGTGCCGCGGGGTCGAGCAGGGCCCGGATGTCCTTGCGGATGCGCGCGCGGGCGTGGCCGGACTCGTTGTAGGTCCAGGCGCTCAGGGCGCGGACGGCGGGCCCGGGGCCGTACCGCCTGGTGAGGTGGCGCACGAGGTGGGCCGCGTAGAGCAGCACGGCGTCGATCCCGAGGTCGCCGGCGGCGGGACCGTCCGGCCGCTGTGGGGCGTGCAGTTGGTGGAGCCGGACCACCCCGTCGGTCCAGGACCGGGCGTCGGTCTCCAGGACGTCCTGGAACTCGTCCTCCGTGACCCGGTCCTTGACCTCGTCGACGAGGGCCATGACCTCGCCGGGGCTGGTGGGCCGCGGGAGTTCGGCGAGGTGGCCGTAGAGCTGGTTCAGCTGGACGGGGCTGACGCCGCGCGCGGTGGCCGGCCACGCCCGGGTCTCGGCGTCGACCCACGTGTGCCCCGAACCGGTCTGCGCGGTGAAGTGGTAGCGGTCGTGGGCCCGCAGCACCTCGTGCAGCAGCTCGCCGTCCTGGAGGTCGAAGAGCTCGCGCAGCAGGGTCACCGGGGCGGCGGCGCCCTCGCGCGCGTTGCTGCCCTTGCTGACGCCGATGACGGCGGCGCGGCTCACGTCGACGACGGGTCCGCCGGAGCAGCCCTCGACGGGCAGGGACCAGCGCAGCAGCAGGGCCTTGTTCGAGAAGCCGCTCGTCTCGCCGGTTTCGAGGCGCAGTCCGAGCTCGCCGGTCTGGTGGGCGTAGCCGTACAGCCGGACGGGTGCGGACGTGACGGGCGGGCGGTCGGTGAGCCGCACGCACGCGGCGTCCTCGGCGCCCTCGACCCGGACGAGGGCCAGGTCGGGGAAGTGCCAGGCGTCGAGCGTCTCCTCGGGCGCGGCGGGACGCGGCTTGGCCAGCACGACCCGGCCGACGGTGTCGCCGCCCGCCCAGGTGATGCCGACGGCCGGTTCCTTCCTCCACACCGCGCTTCCCCCTTTGGCCACGACATGGGCGCAGGTCAGCACCCAGCCGGGGGCGATGAAGAAGCCGGTGCCCCAGAACCGGTCGCCGTGCGGGTCATACCCGTCACCGGGCGCCGCGATGCGCACGAGCGCGGGGCGCACCAGCGCGTCGAAGGCGCTCATACGGCGCGCGGGCCGTTCTCCGGTGAGGCGGCGGGTGGCGGGAGGGTGGGGTTCCCGGGGGCCGGGTCGGCGGCCGACGCGGGCGCGGGGCCGGGTGCGGGGGCGTAGGCGGGGACGGGAGGGGGCGCCGGGGCAGGGCCGGGCGCGGGGTCCGGCGCGGGCGCGGGGCGGCGGCCGGGCTCGGGCTCCGGCGCGGCCACGGGGCGGCGGCCGGGCTCGGTCCAGGTGAGCGAGACGTTGACGGACGCCTTGCCGCCGCCGTCCGCGAGGACGCCGATCACCTTGCCGGCCTGCGCGGAGAGTTCGATGCCGAAGCTGACGGCGACCTCGACGGAGCCCTCCGGGTCGAGCCCGGCGCGCAGCGAGCCGACCACCCCGCGCACCACGTCGGTCAGGCCCCCGGCCATCGACACGACCCGGTCGCCGAAGCCGGTGTCCTGGAAGCCGCTGCCGCGGTCCAGTTCCTCCGCCCCGCTGATCCGGGCCCAGACGGGCGTGCCGTCGTCGAGCCGTATACGAGCGATCCCATGCGTCACAGCGGCCCCCGCTCCCCGAAACGATGATGAACGAGGCTAGACCTTGGTGCGGAAGAGGAACAGGGGACGCGGCCCGGGTCCGCGACCACGGCCTATTCTGATCGCATGTACTTCACGGACCGTGGCATCGAGGAACTGGAGAAGCGGCGCGGCGAGGAGGAGATCACCTTCGGTGAGCTCGCCGAGCAGCTGCGGACCTTCGTCGATCTCAACCCCGACTTCGAGGTGCCGGTCGAGCGCCTCGCGACCTGGCTGGCGCGCCTGGACGACGAGGACGAGGACGAGTAGACGCGGGTTTCCGGGACTACGCGCCCCGCAGCCGGTCGTAGGCGAGTCCGAGCGCCCCGTCGGCGACGAGGAGCGCGCCGGCCGTCGTCCAGCCGCCGCTGCGGCGGGCGATGCCCCAGACGAGCAGCGGCACTCCGGCCACGAGCTGGACGGCGCCGATGAGCCGGGCCCTGGGGCCGCGGAGGTACGGGCCGAGCCGGCCGCCCTCGACCGCGTCGAGTTCGGCGTGGACGGCGTCCCGCCAGCCGGCCCGTTCGAAGCGCTCGGCCTGTACGGCGTCCCGCCGGCCGACCCGTTCGAGCAGCTCGGGGCGTACGGCGTCCCGCCGGCCGGGCACTTCGAGGAGTTCGGCGCGTACGGCGTCCCGCCGGCCGGGCACTTCGAGGAGTTCGGCGCCCCGGGCGTGGGCCGCCGACCGGAGCCGGTCGGCGCTCGCGCCGGGCGAGAGCCCTTCGGGCAGGGCGAGCCCGGTGCGGGCGAGGACGGCGACGAGGCCGACGAGCCGGGCGGGCGCGTCGGCGTCGCGGTCGGGCCGGGTGAGCGGTTCCAGGGCCTGGACGTCGAGCACCGGGTCGAGCGCGAGGCGGTCGGCGAAGGTCCGCATGGCCTCGTCCTCGCCGACCGGGGTGCCGTCGGCGAGCCAGACGTAGCCGACGGTACGGCGGAAGCCCGAGGCCAGCGTGAACCCGGCGCGGTCCCGGTCCCACCACAGCGAGAGGACGGGCCACCCCGGCGCGGCGACGGCGAGGGCGGTGGCCCAGCCGGTGACGACCCGGTCGACGGGCTCTCCGTCGTCGAGCCACGGCTTCCCCTCCGGCACGAGGACGCTCCACTCGGGCCCGGCGGGCGCGAGCAGCAGCTGTTCCCGCAGCAGCCCGGCCGGCGGGCGGACCGCCTCGGGTTCGGCACGGCAGAGCAGCAGCGCCCCGGCGGAGCGGGGTCCCTGTGTCGCGTTCATGGCCCCACGCTAGGCCAATTTGTCCCGGTAGGCGGGGGAATGCAACACCCTGAGTGGTCCCTGTCAGGGGTGAATCGGGGTTGACTTGACCCGGCCGCGATATATCGTGTCTATCGAGAAACGCGATATGTTACGTCGGCACGGTCCGCCGACGCGAGTCGACGACACGGGAGGCCAGCACCATGACAGAGTGGTCCGTCACCGAGCCCAGGAAGATCCCGCTGACCGACCCCGTGAGCCGGCTTCAGATCCGCGTCGTCAACGGTGTGGTGAACGTCGTGGGCACGGACGAGAGTTCCGCGCGCCTGGAGATCACCGAGATCGAGGGTCCGCCGCTCGTCGTCACGCAGCAGGGTTCCACCCTCACCGTGACCTACGAGGACCTGCACTGGAAGGGCTTCCTCAAGTGGCTCGACCCCAAGGGCCACAAGCGCCGGGCGGTCGTCTCGGTCGTCGTCCCGGCCGGTGCCGACGTCGAGGTCGGCGCGGTCGCCGCCGAGACCGTGATCTCCGGCATCAGGGGCCGCACGGCCGTCCGCGGCGTCACGGGCGACACCACGCTCGTGGGCCTCGCCGGACCGGTGCGGGCCGAGACCGTCTCCGGCGCTCTGGAGGCCCAGACG
Source organism: Streptomyces sp. NPDC004788 (assembly GCF_053601115.1). Taxonomy (NCBI): domain Bacteria; kingdom Bacillati; phylum Actinomycetota; class Actinomycetes; order Kitasatosporales; family Streptomycetaceae; genus Streptomyces; species Streptomyces sp. NPDC004788. The sequence goes on along the minus strand of NZ_JBSGBF010000040.1, from coordinate 55,178 downwards.
GTCACCGGAGCGCTGCAGATCAACTCGGTGACCGGCGACGTGACCGTCGTCGACGCCGGCACCGCGGTGAAGGCCGAGACCGTCAGCGGGGACCTGGTCGTCGACCTCGACCCGGCCGCGGGCCTGGACGGGCCGCCCGCCGACATCCGGCTCGCCAGCGTCTCCGGCGAGATCGCCATCCGGCTGCCGCACCCGGCGGACGCCCGGGTCGAGGCGAGCACCACCAGCGGCGCGGTCTCCAACGCCTTCGAGGACCTGCGGGTCGGCGGCCAGTGGGGCACCAAGTCCATCACCGGCACCCTCGGCGCCGGGCACGGCACACTGAAGGCCACCACGGTCTCCGGCTCCATCGCCCTGCTGCGCCGCCCCGACCCCGAGCCCGGGGGCGACGACTGGACCGCCCCGTCCTCCGCGTCCGGAAAGGTCCTCTGACATGCCGCCCGTCTTCGCCCACGGCCGACTGCGCCTCTACCTGCTCAAGCTGCTCGACGAGGCCCCCCGCCACGGGTACGAGGTGATCCGCCTCCTGGAGGAGCGCTTCCAGGGTCTCTACGCCCCCTCGGCGGGCACGGTCTACCCGCGGCTCGCCAAGCTGGAGGCCGAGGGACTGGTCACGCACGCCACCGAGGGCGGCCGCAAGGTCTACTCGATCACCGACGCCGGCCGCGCCGAGCTGGCCGGCCGCGGCGGCGAGCTCGCCGACCTGGAGGTCGAGATCCGCGAGTCGGTCTCCGAACTGGCCGCCGAGATACGGGACGACGTGCGGGGCGCCGCCGGCAAGCTGCGCAGCGAGATGCGGGCGGCGGCGACCGCGTCCCGTTCCACCGGGGCCTCGTCGTTCGCCGAGGCCAAGGAGGAGCTGCGCAAGGCGAAGCAGGAGTGGAAGGAGCAGGCCCGCCAGGCGCGCGCCGAGGCCCAGTCGGCCAGGCGCCAGGCGAAGGAGTTCCAGCGCATCGCCCAGCAGGTCCAGGAGCAGGTGCAGCAGCAGGTCCAGGACGGCATGAGCCGCGGCGAGTGGCCCAAGGGCGTCTGGGAGGGCATCTCCGGCATCACGGCCCAGCTCGGCGACCTGGTCACCGGCGCCTCCCACAGCCGCACCACCACCCCCGAACAGGCCGTCTCCGACTGGGCCGCCGACATAGCGCACTCCGCCGACCCCGCCCGCGAACTCGACCGCCTCCTCGACCGCTTCCGCGACGACGTCCGCGACGCGGCCCGCGACCACGGCCTGACATCGGCCCAACTGGCCGAGACCCGCCGCCACCTGGGCGCGGCGGCGGACAGCATCCTGTCGCTGCTGGGCGGTTCAGGGCAGAAGCGGTAGGGACGGGGCCGGCCGAGAAGGACGGTCCGGTGGATCTGGGCGTGCGCCTGCCCGGGCCCGGGCGGGCGCAGGGCCCGAACCCGAGTCCGCCCGCCCCGCCTCAGCCGCGCGTCACCGTGACCGTGACCCGTGCGCCCGGTGCGGCGAGGACGATCGCGCGGCCCGGTCGCGGGCGCAGCACGATCGCCCTCCCCCGGGCCGCGACCTGCCACGCGCCCGGGGGCAGGGACAACTCGGTGGCGCGGGGGCCGCGGCGGGCGGAGTCGTAGTCGAGGCGGTAGACGCCGGCCCCGGAGTCGTACCCGGCGGCGCGCACGGTGCCGGCGACGGCCTCGGCGTAGGGCTCGGCGGTGAGCTCCTTGTTCGTACGGAAGGCGCCGGCGCCGTCCACCGCGCAGTAGCCGCCGCCGTAGCACCACTCCCAGCCCGCCCAGCCGGAGGAGTAGCGGCCGAGCGAGGCCATGGCCTCGCGATAGAAGCGGTTCATGTTCGGCAGCGAGTTGTTGAGCGGGCCCCACTCGCCCACCACCACGGGGACCTGGTACTCCTTCGGGTACTGGGTGACGGCGGCCTCGTAGCTCTCGACCCAGCCGGCCGACGGGTCGTAGTCCCCGCCCGCCTCCATGGCGGAGTTGTAGAAGTGCGGGGCGTAGACGATCTTCGGGTCGTCGATCCGGCCCAGGCCGGTCGGCACGCCCTCGCCGACGATCGGGGTCGGTTCGACGAAGATCCAGCCCTCCCGGTCGGCCGACCGGATCGCGTCCGCGACGCGGTTGTACATCGGCGTCAGCTGCTCGCGCTCGATCCGCCGGGCGGCGGTCGCCAGGTCCTCGCCCTCCCGCATCTCGCCCATGGGCTCGTTGATGGGGTCGTAGCCGAGGACGGCCGGGTGGTCGCGGAAACGGTCGGCCAGCACCCGCCACATCCGGGCCTGGGCGAGCCTCAGGTCGGGGTCCTCGTAGAGGTGGGTGAAGGCGCGCTGGACGGCGGGCTCGAAGTACTCGGAGAACCAGTCGTCGGGGTGCGGGGTGAAGGGCAGCCCGTCGGTCCTGGTCGCCCACGCCGGAACGCCCCGGCTGCCGAAGGCCGGCCCGAAGACGTCCTGGTGGGCATCGAGGACGACCTTCATGTCGTACTTCTCGGCCCAGTCCAGTACCCGTTCGATCCTGCGGAGGTAGTCCTCGCTGTACTGGCCGGGCCTGGGCTCCAGGTCGTCCCAGAAGACCAGCACACGGGCGAGGTTGAAGCCCTTGGCGCGCATGTCGCGGAAGTGCTTCTCGGTGATGCCGGAGAGCGCCTGCTCGCCCCGGTGGGACTTGTCCGCGACGTTCCAGCCCCGCAGCTGGAGGGTGCGCCCCCGGGCGTCGGTGAGGGCCGGTATGGCCCCACCGCTCGCCTCGGGCGTGTCGGCGCGGGCGGCGGTCGGGGCGAGGAGCGCGGCGACGACGGCGGTCGCGGCAAGGGTGGTTCGCAACAAGGAGGGCCTCCGGCACGACGAGGTGAGCGTTGTTCACGTTTCGCGTGCCGGAGATCCCATCAGTATTACTGGCGGGTCATCAAGAGGTCGGTCAGCAGGTCTTCAGGACGTTTCTCAGGAGGTCCTCAGGAGGTCTTCAGGACGATCTTCCCGAAGAGCTCGCCGGACGCCATCTTCGCGAAGCCCTCCCGGGCCCGGTCCAGCGGCAGCACCTCGTCGATCACCGGCCGCACACCCGTCGCGGCGCAGAAGGACAGCAGGTCCTCCAGCTCGTCCTTGGAGCCCATGGTCGAGCCGACCACCTTCAGCTCCAGGAAGAAGATCCGGGTCAGTTCGGCGTGCGAGGGCCGGTCGCCGCTGGTGGCACCGGAGATGACGAGCGTGCCGCCGGGCCGCAGCGACTTGACCGAGTGCGACCAGGTGGCGGCGCCGACGGTCTCGATGACCGCGTCCACCCGCTGCGGCAGCCGCGCGCCGGGCTCGTACGCCTCCAGGGCGCCCAGCTCGACGGCCCGCTTCCGCTTGGCCTCGTCACGGCTGGTGGCGAAGACCCGCAGGCCGGCCGCCTTGCCGAGGACGATCGCGGCGGTGGCGACACCGCCGCCGGCGCCCTGCACGAGGACCGAGTCCCCGGGCCGTACCCCGGCGTTGGTGAAGAGCATCCGGTACGCGGTGAGCCAGGCGGTCGGCAGACAGGCGGCCTCCTCGAAGGAGAGCTCCCTGGGCTTGGGCAGCACGTTCCAGGCGGGCACGGAGACCCGCTCGGCGAAGGTGCCCTGGTACCGCTCGGTCAGGATGGAGCGCGGCTCGTCGGGGCCGACGCCGTGGCCGGTCTGGCCGATGACGGAGTGCAGCACGACCTCGTTGCCGTGCTCGTCGACGCCCGCGGCGTCGCAGCCGAGGATCATCGGCAGCTTGTCCTCGGACAGTCCGACCCCGCGCAGCGACCACAGGTCGTGGTGGTTGAGCGAGGCGGCCTTGACGGTGACGGTCGTCCACCCGGGCCGTGCCTCGGGCTCGGGCCGTTCGCCCAGTTCGAGGCCGTTCAGGGGCTGGTCGCGGTCGATTCGGGCAGCGTAGGCAGCGAACATGCCCCTGACCCTAGGGGCGGACGGGGAGCTCGCGGAACCACGCCGAGGTGTGACGCACGTCCCTCGCGGTGATCTTGCCGCCCACCCCGCGCGGGACTCCGTGCGCACCCGCATCGCCGCGTCCTGCACCCGGGCGAGGGCCCGCCCCGCACACGCACACGCGCCCTCATATGCGAGGGCCCCGCCCCGTGCACCACACCCGAATACGCGAGGGCCCCGCCCGGTCCACCGCACCCGCACACGCGAGGGCCCCGCCCGGTTCGCGTTCACGAACCTGGCGGGGCCCTCGGGGGTGTGCTGCCGAGCCCTGGGTCAGCGGCGGGCGACGCCCTCCGCGCGCGCGGCGGCGGCGACCGCGGCCGCGACGGCCGGGGCGACCCGCTCGTCGAACGGCGACGGGATCACGCAGTCGGCCGACAGGTCGTCGCCGACCACGGCGGCGATCGCGTCGGCCGCGGCGATCTTCATGCCCTCGGTGATCCGGGAGGCCCGGACCTGGAGCGCGCCGGCGAAGATGCCGGGGAACGCGAGGACGTTGTTGATCTGGTTCGGGTAGTCCGAACGGCCGGTGGCCACGACCGCCGCGTACTTGTGCGCGACGTCCGGGTGCACCTCGGGGTTCGGGTTGGCCATGGCGAAGACGAAGGCCTTCGGCGCCATGGCGGCGACCGCCTCCTCGGGGACCGTACCGCCGGAGACGCCGATGAAGACGTCGGCGCCGGCGAGGGCGGTCTCCAGGGAGCCGGAGAGGCCCGCCTTGTTCGTCAGCTCGGCGATCTCGCGCTTGACGTCGGTCAGGTCCTCGCGGTCCTGGCTGACGATGCCCTTGCGGTCGGTCACGGCGACGTCGCCGATGCCCGCCGACAGGAGGAACTTCGCGATGGCCACACCGGCCGCACCGGCGCCGGAGATGACCGCGCGCAGGTCGCCGAGGGTCCGGCCGGTCAGCTTCGCGGCGTTGCGCAGCGCGGCGAGCGTGACGATCGCCGTGCCGTGCTGGTCGTCGTGGAAGACCGGGATGTCCAGGCGCTCCTGGAGCTTGCGCTCGATCTCGAAGCACCGCGGCGCCGAGATGTCCTCCAGGTTCACGCCGCCGAAGGACGGGGCGAGCCGGACGACGGTCTCGACGATCTCGTCGGTGTCCGTGGTGGCGAGCGCGATCGGCACCGCGTCCACGCCGCCGAACTGCTTGAAGAGGATCGCCTTCCCCTCCATGACCGGAAGCGACGCCTCCGGGCCGATGTCGCCGAGGCCGAGCACCGCCGTGCCGTCGGTCACGACGGCCACGACCTGGGACTTCCAGGTGTAGTCGTTGACCAGCTCGGGCTGCTCCGCGATTGCCGTGCACACCTTGGCGACGCCGGGCGTGTACGCGAGGGACAGGTCGTCCTTGTCCCGCACCGGCACCGTGGCCTGGATGGCCATCTTGCCGCCGCGGTGCAGCGCGAAGACCGGATCGAAGGGCTCGCCGGGAGCCCCTTCGGTACCGCTCTCGCTGCGAGGATTGACGATCTCCGCTGCCATTGGGTTGACCCCTTAAGTCTTCTTCATTTGAGGGTTGCCACTCCCTGGTAAGGAGGGGTGGGCGGGTCCCGCGGCCGCCGTGTCTGGCAGCCGCGCGGGCGCGCCGCACAACGCGCCCTGAGCCCCGGATGAGGGGTGTAAGGATCCTTCTTACCGGACGGACGGGTCCGGAGACGAGTCCATTCGGCCTCGGTGACGCGACTCATACCGAGCGCTACCGGACACGGACGGAGAGCGACACGTCACTCGATGTCCGGAAACATACTTTCCCGACCCGAATAGCGGCCTTCATGTCGTCCGAATGGCGAGATGAACGGAAGATTTTGCGGTGGGGACCCCACCTGTCCGCAGAAGATTTCGCTTGGGAGGACTGGGCAAGCCCATTCCGAGGCCACCCGTTATCCGATTTTGACATCCTTGGCCGTCGGATTCGGGCAGTCCGAATGGCAAGATGCCAAATCACACGAGGTCGCGGCACTCGAAGCTGCGTGCACGACCCCTAGGCAACGTAGGCAACTCCCCTCACCCGCCGGAGGAACCCGACCATGACCGCACGCTCCACGCGCTGCACGACCGTCGCCAAGACCCGCACGTCCCGTCTTGCCGCGGTCGCCGCCATCGCGGTCGCCGGCTCCATGCTGCTGACCGCCTGTGGCGACCAGACGAACGGCGGCTCCACGAAGGAGGGTGGCTCGTCCTCCTCCGCCGCCGCCTCCAGCGCGCCGCTGTTCTCCAAGCTCCCGGCCGACATCCAGAAGGCCGGCGTCATCAAGGTCGGCACGGACGCCTCGTACGCCCCGATGGAGTTCACCCAGGGCGAGAAGATCGTGGGCGTCGACCCCGACATCGCCAAGGCCCTGAGCAAGCAGCTCGGCGTCGAGTTCAAGTTCACCTCGGGCACCTTCGACGGCCTGATCACCTCGATCTACACCGGCCGCCAGGACCTGATCATGTCCTCGATGACGGACAACAAGAAGCGTCAGGAGGGCCTGGACGACAACGGGAAGAAGATCGGCAAGGGCATCGACTTCGTCGACTACTTCAGCTCCGGCGTCTCCCTGCTCGTCAAGAAGGGCAACCCGCAGCACATCAACTCCCTCGACGACCTCTGCGGCAAGACCGTGGCCGTCCAGCGCGGCACGATCTACGAGGACACGTTCAAGGCCCAGGCCACCAAGTGCGGTGGCAAGAAGCTCACCATCCAGGCGTTCGACACCGACGCCGAGGCCCAGACCCGCGTCAAGGCCGGCGGTGCGGTCGCCGACCTGAACGACTACCCGGTCGCCTCGTACATCGCGAAGACCTCCGGCGGCGGCAACGACTTCGAGGTCACCGGCAACCAGAGCGACGTCGGCCTCTTCGGCATCGGCGTCTCCAAGGACAAGACCCAGCTGCGCGACGCCGTCAAGGAAGCGCTCGACGCGGCCATCAAGGACGGGTCCTACGGCCAGGCTCTGAAGCAGTGGAACGTCGAGGGCAGCGCCGTGAAGCAGGCGACCGTCAACGCCGGCCAGTGAGCCTCCCCGCCGTCCCCCGCTCCACCTGAAGGGCAGTCGTATGACTGACAAGATCCGCAAGGAACCGGCCGCCGCTCCGGCCGGTTCCGGCCCCACGGACAAGCCGCCGGCCGGCCCGGCCGGCCCCCCGTCGGGCGTCCCCTACGAGGCGATCAAGGCCATCCCGGTCCGCCACTACGGCCGCTGGGTCAGCGCCGTCGTGGTGGTCGCGCTCCTCGGCTGGCTGCTCTACGCCTTCTCCCAGGGCAACATCATCTGGAACACGGTGTGGGACAAGCTGTTCGACACCTCGGTCCTGCACGGCCTGTGGAGCACAGTCGTCATCTCGGTCGCCTCGATGGCGCTGGGTCTCGTCCTCGGCATCCTCTTCGCCGTGATGCGCCTGTCGAAGAACCCGGTCACCGGCGCGGTCGCCTGGCTCTACATCTGGTTCTTCCGCGGCACCCCGGTGTACGTGCAGCTGCTGGTGTGGTTCAACCTGTCGCTGATCTTCGAGTACATCAACCTCGGGCCGATCTACAAGAACGAGACCGTCGACGTCATGACGCCGTTCATGGTCGCGCTCCTCGGCCTCGGCCTCAACGAGGGCGCGTACATGGCGGAGATCGTCCGCGCCGGCATCCAGTCGGTCGACGAGGGCCAGACCGAGGCCGCGCACGCGCTCGGCATGTCCCAGACGAAGACCATGTGGCGGATCGTCCTGCCGCAGGCCATGCGCGTGATCGTGCCGCCGACCGGCAACGAGTTCATCAACATGCTGAAGACCTCGTCCCTGGTCTCGGCCGTGCAGTACACCGAACTACTGCGTGCCTCGTCCAACATCGGCACCACCGCCGGCGCCGTGATGGAGATGCTCTTCGTGGCCTCCATCTGGTACCTCGCGCTCACCAGCGTGTTCAGCGTCGGCCAGTACTACCTGGAGCGCCGCTTCGCCCGCGGGTCCACCCGCAACCTGCCGCCCACCCCCTGGCAGCGGGTCAGGAAGAACCTGGCCTCCTTCAAGCGTCCGGAGGTGACGGCATGACCGGTCAGCCCATGGTCAAGGCCGAAGGCGTCCACAAGTCCTACGGCGCCGCGCACATCCTCCGCGGCATCGACCTGGAGGTCCAGAACGGCGAGGTGTTCTGCCTCGTCGGTCCGTCCGGCTCCGGCAAGTCGACCTTCCTGCGCTGCATCAACCACCTGGAGCGCATCGACGGCGGCCGGCTCTCGGTCGACGGCCAGCTGGTCGGCTACCGCCAGAAGGGCGAGAAGCTCTACGAGCTGAAGGACAGCGAGGTCGCGTCCCAGCGCCGCGACATCGGCATGGTCTTCCAGCGCTTCAACCTGTTCCCGCACATGACGGCCCTGGCCAACGTCATGGAGGCGCCGATCCAGGTGAAGGGCGAGTCCAAGGCGGTGGCGCGCGAGCGGGCCGAGCGCCTGCTCGACCGCGTCGGCCTCGGCGACAAGACGGGGAACTACCCCTCGCAGCTCTCCGGCGGCCAGCAGCAGCGCGTGGCCATCGCCCGCGCGCTGGCGATGGAGCCGAAGCTGATGCTCTTCGACGAGCCGACCTCGGCGCTCGACCCGGAGCTCGTGGGTGACGTCCTCGACGTCATGCGGGACCTGGCCGAGTCGGGCATGACGATGATCGTCGTCACGCACGAGATGGGCTTCGCCCGCGAGGTCGGCGACTCGCTGGTGTTCATGGACGGCGGCGTGGTCGTCGAGTCGGGCCACCCGCGCGATGTCCTGGGCAACCCGCAGCACGACCGGACGAAGGCGTTCCTTTCGAAGGTGCTCTGAGCGGTACGGGAAGGGGCGGTACGGGCAACAGCCCGCACCGCCCCTTTTTCGGCGTACCCGGTCCTACTTCACGGCGAGGAGGAGCGTGTCGGAGGGCGAGGCCCAGACGGCCCGGGCCTCGGCGAAGCCGGCGGCGCGGAGGGTGTCGGCGTGCCAGCGGGGCGAGGGCATGTCGCCGTCGGCGTGCTCGCCGTAGATCTCGTAGCGGCGGGCGGTGGGCCCGGCGAGCACCGGGTCCTTGGCGGCGAGCGCCCACCAGTCGGCCCAGTCGAGCACGCCGGCGGCCTTCTCGGCGTCCATCCGGGCGTGCCGCCGCGCCCGCTCGGCGGCGTTGATGCGCGGGGTGGTCTCGTCGATCATGTGGTCGGCGTTCATGAAGACGCCGCCGTCGCGGACGAGGCCGGCGAGCTGCCCGTAGAGGGCCGTCAGCGGCTCGCTGTGCAGCCAGTGGAGGGCGGTGGCGGTCAGGACGGCGTCGTACGAGTCGTGGGGCAGCTCGCGCGTCCAGGCGGGGTCCTTGAGGTCGGCGGTGACGAAGGTGACGCGCTCGTCGCCCTCGAAGTAGCCCTCGGCGATGGCGAGCAGGGCCGGGTCGAGGTCGACGCCGGTGCTGGTCGCCTTCGGGAACCTTTGGAGCAGCCGGTCCGTGATACTTCCCGTACCGCACGCGAGGTCGAGCACGCGGGGCTCCGGTCCCACGACGGCCTCGACCATGTCGAGCATCACGCGGAAGCGTTCCTCGCGGTCCGGCATGTACCACTCCTGCTGGCGGTCCCAGCTCTGCTGCCAGGCCGTCCAGTCGGTGCGGGTCGTGTCGGTCATGCTTCTGCCTCCACCCTCTTCGTAATACCCTCAAAGGGAAAGCGTCGCTTACCCTTCCCCGCCTCGACCCTAGCCCGCCGGAGTAAGGACTACAAGTGGAACTGGCCTATTACTCGGACTACGCCGTGCGCCTGGTCAACACCGAGGAGCCGGCCCGCAGCAAGGACTCCCTCACCTCCGTCGACGCGGTCCGAGAACTCTTCGGGGAGGCCTCCCAGATGGCCCGGCGGGTGACCGACGCCGACGTGACCCGCTTCCGCTCGGTACGGGCCCGGCTGCGCGCGGTCTTCACCGCGGCCGACGAGGGCGACCACACCGGAGCGGTCGACCTCCTCAACTCGCTCCTGCTCGAATTCCCGGTCAGCCCGCAGATCTCGGGGCACGACTACCTCGACGAGGAGGGCAGGCCGCGCTGGCACATGCACCTCGCCGATCACCCGTCGAACGCGACCGCGGGCTACGCGGCCATCGCCGCGATGGGCCTCGCCTTCCACCTGACGGAGTTCGGCGCGGACCGGCTCGGCCTGTGCCAGGCGTCCCCCTGCCGCAACGCCTACCTCGACACCTCGACCAACCGCTCCCGTCGCTACTGCTCCGACCGCTGCGCGACCCGGGCCAACGTGGCCGCCTACCGGGCCCGCAAACGCCAGGAGGCCGCGGAGGCCGAACGCACCGGCCGCACGGCCGTGAGCAGCCAGGAGAGCACCACACCGGCCGACCGCTGACGCCCGGGCGTGACGGGCCGGTACCGCGCCCGTACCCGCCCCAGCACCAGCTGCTCCGGCACGACCCCGAAGACCCGGCTGTCGCCCTCCGCGGCCGGGTTGTCCCCCAGCACCCACCAGCCGTCGTCCCGCCGCTCCACCAGCCGCTTCACGATCAGCAGGTCCTGCTGCAGCGGATGCCGCAGCACGGCCACCTGCCCGGGCCGCAGCCGCGCCCCGTAGTGCACGAACAGCTGATCGCCATGGAGCAGCGTGGGCACCATCGACACCCCCGTCACCTCGGCGATCCCGAACGGGGCCCCGGGCTCCCGCCCCGGCTCATGCCCCGATTCCACCATTCGGCACCTCCCGGTCCGATCGTCCACGAGTCCCATGGTGACCCTGGACTTTTGTCCTAAGCCCCTGGGGGCGCTCGCGAAATCCCGCTTCTCACCGAGTAATGTCCCACCTGAGAAGACGATCACGAGGAAGGACAGCAGCATGCTCTCCCGCCTGTTTGCCCCCAAGGTGAAGGTCAGCGCCCACTGCGACCTCCCCTGCGGCGTGTACGACCCGGCCCAGGCCCGCATCGAGGCCGAGTCGGTCAAGGCCGTCCAGGAGAAGATGTCGGCGAACGAGGACCCGCACTTCCAGGCCCGCGCCACGGTCATCAAGGAGCAGCGCGCGGAGCTCGCCAAGCACCACGTCTCGGTGCTCTGGAGCGACTACTTCAAGGCCCCGCACTTCGAGAAGTACCCCGAGCTCCACGTGCTCATCAACGACACCCTGAAGGCCCTCTCGGCCGCCAAGGCGTCGACGGACCCGAAGACGGGCGAGAAGGCGCTGGAGCTCATCGCCGAGATCGACCGCATCTTCTGGGAGACGAAGAAGGCCTGACCTTCCTCCCCACCTGCCCCGAAGGGGCCCGACCGCACAGCGGCCGGGCCCCTTCGGCGCGTTCTGGGACCGGTCACTAGGCTCACCCAGATGACCGCGCAGTCGCCGCCGCACCTGACCACAGAGGCCGCCCGGAAGCTTCAGAGCATGCTCGGGACCGAGATCGGGCCGGGGCTCACCGAACGTGAGCTCGACGCGGTCGAGACACGGTTCGGCTTCACCTTCGCCGCCGACCACCGCGTCTTCCTCTCGGCGGGCCTCCCGCACGGCTCGTCGCTGTGGCCCGACTGGCGCGACGGCGACCCCGAGGACCTGGCCGCGCGGCTGGCGCGGCCGGTGGAGGGCGTGCTCTTCGACGTGAAGCACAACGTGTTCTGGCATCCCGCCTGGCCGTCGAGGCCGGCGGAGACATCCACTCTCTACCGCAACCTGGTCAAGGAACTCGCCCTCCCCAGCGCCCCCAGGGCACCCTGCACGTCATGGTCAAGGGCGGCGACTGGATCTTCGGCTCCCACCTCGTCGACGAGGCCCTCCAGGCCGTGGGCCTCACCCGCGCCCACTCCCGGCCCGCCTGTTCTGCCCCCAGGTCGTCACCGACACCGGCGCCAAGCTGTCGAAATCCCTCGTACGAGAAGGCCGCGCCCCCTTGCCCGAGGGAGCCGCCCCTTCGATGCTCGACACCCGGCAGTGGCCCGGCCGTCACCGAGTACGCACCAGCTGCTCGCCATGGCCGAGACCCTGCTCTCCGGCCCCCGCCACTTCTTCCGCTCGTACTCGGCTGCCGAGATCGGCCGCCTGATCACCGCACCGTCCCCCAGGAGCGTTCCCTCCCGATGACCGACCGCAGCGCCCGCGTCCGCGAGCTCAACCTCTACCGCCAGTACTTCGAACTCGTCGCCGCGGGAAGCAAGACCATCGAGGTGCGGGTCAAGTACCCGCACCTCGCCGACCTCGCCGCCGGCGACACCATCCGCTTCCGCATCAAGGACACCGACGAGACCTGCGAGGTACAGGTCCTCCGCGTCACCGAGTACCCCGACTTCGAGGCCCTCCTCGACGGCGAGGGCCCGTCCCACGTCAACCCGACCGCCACCCGCGACCAGCAGCTCGCCAACATCCGCACCATCTACGGCCCCGAGAAGGAAGCCCTCGGAGCCCTCGCCATCGAGATGAAGCGCATGGCCTGATCGGACACTCGGAGCCATCCTCGATCGGAATTGCAACGCCCATCGAAGCCGCCTCGGCGGCACCACCCAGGAGGGGATGCGGTGACCAGTTCAGTTCCCTGGACGGATCGTCTGTCCACCGGTACAGAAGCGACTCAGGACGACCTGGTGCGCTGGTACCAGAGCACACGCGAGGGCAAGGCATACGTGCCCACGATGATCTGGGGCACGCTCCAGACCGAGGCGTACGCCACCGTGATCCTCGGCCCGGTCGTCGACTTCCTCGGCATCCCCAACGACGTGCCGGCGGGCGTCGCCAAGCGCATGCACGGCAGCAGGTGCTGTACGACGGCGACCACCACTACGACGTCGTCCTCGGGGAGCAGGCTCTCTACACGAACATCGGTGGACCCGAGGTCATGCGAGAACAGATCGAGCGCCTCCTCCGAGAGCTCGGTTCCTGCCGCCGCGCGAGTCGACCTGTTCCCCGTCCATGCGTTCAACATCTACGGCGACGGCGACCGGGCCCACGTCGAACTCGTCTCATCCTCCGTGGACATCACGGAACAGAGCGAACTCGACCTCTACAACAACGCCTTCACCGCGCTGAGCAGTGCGGCATCGTACGGCGACGCCGCCGAGGAGCTCCTGAAGAAAGCCCACTCCTTCTGGACCAACACCCCGCTCCGGCAGTAGTCCCCTCGCCCCTCCAGCGACGGAACGCCGCGCAGCAGTCCGAAGCGCACCCGATCAAGACCGTCCCGCCCCTCACATGCCCGACAGCCGGTCCGACGAAGGGAACCCTGTGACCCAGCAGGCCGACGGCCAACCGAAGGCCCTCAAGCCGGCGCTCGAATCGATGACCCTGCTGGTCGCCGCCGTCATCGTCCACGACAAGGTCACCAACCGGGTGGTCCTGCTCCAGCGCAGCGAGAACGCCAAGTTCGCCCAGGGCATGTGGGACCTCCCCGTCGGCAAGAGCGAGCCGGGCGAGCCCATCACCGAAACCGCGGTCCGCGAGCTACACGAAGAGACGGGACTCATGGTGAAGCCCGAGTCCCTCAAGGTCGCCCACGTCATCCACGGATCTTGGGGCGTGGAGGCCCCCAACGGCTTCCTCACCGTTGTCTTCGCAACGCACGAGTGGACCGGCGAACCAGAGAACCGCGAACCCCACAAGCACTCCCAGGTCCGCTGGGTCGACGCCACCGCCATCCCGGAAGAACTCGTGGAGACCACCGCCAGCGCCCTCGACCGCTATCTCGGAGGCGGACCACAGGTCTCCCTCAGCGGCTGGAGCTAGGCTCACCTCCATGCCTGATCCAGCTCCTGACCCTCGCGAAGCGTCACACGCCCTCTTCGACTGGGTGGAGTCGATGGGCGGTCCCCTGATCGTGATTCCCGTCTCCGCGCTGGATGCATGGCGCGGGTGCACGGAGAGCGGGATGGTCGTGGGGGACGGGGGCGATCCGGACGACTACGACAGGGCCTGCGCGGTGGACGATCTGGCCGGCGCGATCGCCGTCGGCGAAGACGGGGTGCAGGCGTTGGTCCTAGGGGACGAGCCCGCCACAACCTGTTACCTGCCTGAGCATCACGCCTTCCTCCGCTGGCTCGCCGCCGACTCTGAAACCGGGCTCAAGGCCGCTGCCGAAGCTGTCCTCGCAGATCCCGCCACCCATTGGGAGGAGTGCGGGATGTGGATCACGGACGGTCCAGCTGTACTCATGGACTCCGCCGAAGCAGGTGCTGAGCTGAACGCGGAGTATCCGGGTGGTGGACTTCCTGCACAGGCAGGAGTCTCGCTGCCCCCTGGCCGCTGGAGGGTCCGCGCCGTCCACACCGAGGCCGACGAGGAGAACTGGGTTGGCCTGGTCCAGCTGCTTGCCTTCGAGGACTGAGCAGTTGAAGGCAGCAGGGGGCCAAAATTCGGAGAGAGCTGCAAGGTCGACGCGAAAAAGGCGGGAGCTCCTACCCTCCGGCCCGTCCGGCCACCAACCTCGCGCTCAATGGAACCAGACGACGAGCCGCACTTGGTCCGCTCCGTGGAGTTCGCTGAGCGTTCGCATCACGCTCCAGACCGGTCCCCAGTCGGTCTCGTTGCCCGCAACACCGTCGCGATTGCGCGTACCGGAACTGTCTGTCTCGCTCCAGTCAGCGGCGGCGAGCTCGGACCAAGTGATCCACGTTGTGCCGTGCACGTCAGGAGGGCCGGCGTAAGTGGCGTACTCAGTTCGCAGCACCTCGGATGCGTCAGCTGGAAAGCCGCGACCTTCGGCTAGCGGACGAAAGCCGAAGGAGTTGCGGATGCCGAAAAGGCAGGCGAGGGCGTCGTAGGCGTTGCCGTTGTTGAGGAGGAAGAGGTCGATGGCGGCCTGCCATACGGAGTCCTCATCGTCTGGGCCCCAGAGGCGGGCGCCCGGTCGGCACTCGATCATCCCGCTGACTTCGGTAGACATACCGGGATCGTGCCTGACGGGCGCCCGGCTCGGCATCCGCGTTTGCCGCCACCGGGCTGCGCCCACCAGGCCAGCCTGAACGCAGTATCGCTCGCGCCGGGTCCTCAGCCAGTCCGCACACAGTCCGCAGGACACCCGCTCAAGACCGCCGCACCCCATCGCCAGCCAACGCCAAAAGGCCAGGTCAGCGACCTGTGGCAGCCATCTCCGCAGGTCACCGACCCGGCCCGTTACTACGAGACGAAGAAGGCCTGACCTTCCTCCCCACCTGCCCCGAAGGGGCCCGACCGCGAGGCCGTCTGTTCGTCACTCCACCGGTAGTGCGTAGCGGCGCTTCTCCTTCGACGTCGCGCCCAGGCGGTCGTAGAAGCGGATGGCGCCGTCGTTCCAGGTGGGGGTCTGCCACTGGATCTCGGTGAGGCCGAGGGCGCGGGCCTCGCGGTGGACTGCGGACATCAGGAGGGCGCCGAGGCCGTGGCCGCGGGCCTCGGCGGTGAGATAGAGGCAGTCCATGTGGAGGTATTCGGCGGCGTCCCAGGTGGAGAGTTCCGGGGCGCAGGTCGCGTAGCCGGCGAGGGTGCCGTCGGGGAGTTCGGCGACCAGGCAGCGCAGGCGCGGGGCCTCGGTGTCGAAGAGGAGGCGGTGGAGGCGGGCGGCCAGGTCGGTGGGCGGGGGCGCGGCGTGCTCGTAGGCGGCGTGTTCGGCGGCCAGTTCGGCGACCCGGGGCAGGTCCTCGGGGTGGGCGTGCCGGGCGAGGGGGACGGCTGCCGCCACCGGCGCCGCCTGCTGCTCCGCGTGATCGTTCATGCCGTCATCATGCACGGCCCCGCCGTCCCGCCGCCCCGCAGCCACCTCCGGTACGGCGCCGCGCGCAGCGCCACCTCGCGGTAGGCGGCGGCGAGGGCCGCGTACGGGCGGTCGAGGGGAGCGCCGGGGGCGGCGAAGAGGAGGAGGCGGACGGCGAGCGGGTCGCCGCGCAGGGGGCGCACGGCCATGTCGTCGCGGGGGCCGGAGG
Organism: Streptomyces sp. NPDC004788; assembly: GCF_053601115.1. Lineage (NCBI taxonomy): Bacteria > Bacillati > Actinomycetota > Actinomycetes > Kitasatosporales > Streptomycetaceae > Streptomyces > Streptomyces sp. NPDC004788. Next base: position 39,394 of record NZ_JBSGBF010000040.1, on the reverse strand, counting down.
TGGGCTGGCAGGGGGCGACGGCCTCGCCGAGGGCGATGAGGGAGGCGGCCGTGTGGTAGTCGGCGTGCAGCACCGGCGGGTCGAGGCCGGCGGCGGTCAGCACGCGGCGCAGACCGTCCCATTCGCCGTCGACGGCCGGGTCGACGGTCCAGCGGTCGTGGGCCAGGTCGGCGAGGTCGACGACCTCGTGGGCGGCGGCGGGGTGGTCGCGGGCCATGGAGACGAACTGCGGCTCGCGCTCGACGAGGACGCGCGCCCGGAGGCCGTCCGGGACCCGTAGCGGGCAGCCCTCGACCTCGTGGACGAAGGCCACGTCGAGCTGGCCCGCGGCGACCGTGCGCAGCAGGCTGTGGGCGGAGACGTCGACGCGCAGCGCGATCTCGGGGGCGATGTCGCGGCGGAGCCGGCGCAGCCAGCCGGGCAGGGCGCGGCTGGCCGTGGAGCCGACCCGGAGGGCCGGGCCGCCGCTTCGGGCGGCGGCGGCCCGGGTCTCGGTGACCAGCGCGGCCATGCCGTCGACGAGGGGGCGGGCCCGGCTGAGCACGGCGCGGCCGAGCGGGGTGGGGTGGCAGCCGGTGCGGCCGCGGGAGAAGAGTTCGGCGCCGAGCGCGTGCTCGATGCGGCGCAGCTGGGTGGTCAGGGAGGGCTGGCTGACGCCGAGTTGGCGGGCGGCCTTGTGCAGGCTGCCGGCGTCGGCGATGGCGCACAGCGCCCGCAGGTGCCTCACCTCCAGCTCCATGCCCCGAGGTTAGGGCGGCCCTCCCGCGCGCACCAGAGCGCCAACCGGGCGGCGATTTAATGGAGTTATCGCCGAATGACATCATCCCCCGGCGTCCCGGCTCCCCCGACACTCTCCTCAACCCCACAGGAGGAGCCCCCACATGCGACACCCGAAGATGCTCACGTCCTTACTGGCCGCCGCCCTCGGCGCCGGCCTGACGCTCTCCCTCTCCACCGCCCCGGCCTCCGCCTCCGCCTCCGCCCCCTCGGTGGCGTACGCCGGTTCCGCCGCGGAGGCCAAGGCCAACCAGGCGTTCTTCGACGCCGTCATGAAGTCGGTCGCGAAGAAGCGGGCCGCCACGCCTGGTGCCGACGCCGTCACCGTGGTCTACAGCACCGCCAACGCACCCAGTTTCCGCACCCAGATCGCCCGCTCGGCGCAGATATGGAACAGCTCGGTGGTCAACGTCCGTCTGGTGGAGGGGTCCAACGCGGACTTCGCCTACTACGAGGGCAGCGACTCCCGCGGCTCGTACGCGAGCACCGACGGGCACGGCAACGGCTACATCTTCCTCGACTACCAGCAGAACCAGCAGTACAACTCCACCCGCGTCACCGCCCACGAGACCGGTCACGTCCTCGGTCTCCCCGACCACTACAGCGGCCCGTGCAGCGAGCTGATGTCCGGCGGCGGGCCCGGCACGTCCTGCCAGAACGCCTACCCGAACAGCCAGGAGCGCTCCCGCGTCGACCAGCTGTGGCGCTACGGCCTCGCCTCGGCCATGAAGCACTGATCACGCCCGGACCGATACGGCGGCAGGGCGGCCCGTACGGGTCGCCCTGCTCGCGTTCCGTTACGAGGCGGGGTCAGGCCGCCTGCGGCAGCCGGCGGCCGAACTCGGTGCCCGGCGGCAGCTGGCGCCGGACCCGGGCCAGGGCCTCCTCGAAGTCACCGCCCGCGATGCCGGACTCGAAGGCCGCGCCGCCGTAGTGCAGCGTCAGGCTGAGGTCGGCTCGGTCGCCGAGGGTCAGCAGACAGCTGAGCGTGGCCTGCTGGGTGACGCCGTCCGTGACGACGGGGAGCGGCAGGTCCCACTCCAGGACGCACCCGCCGAGGGCCTGCCCGCCCTCGTCCGCGGCGCTGAGCGCGGCGAAGCTCGCGCCCGTGTACTCGATTCCCCTGATGCGGGTGGCCACATGGCTCCCGTCGGCCGTGATGACGATCGCTTCCGCACCACGGCGGTCCCGGTACCAGCCGGTCCAGACTTCTGTCGACTCCGATGACATGCGCGGACTGTAGCGGTATGACCGGCTCCGGCGCGCGGCCGGTCACCCGGCGGCCGGACTTGTCCCGGTCTCGCCTTCCTTGCCGGTCACGGGCGTGGTCGTGGCTTCCGCGCCGACTTCTGACGCCGCGTCCGGCGGTGTCCCCGGCGGTCCGTCGTCAGGCGCCTCGTACAGCTCGCACTCCGGGTTGCGGCACGGCTGCACCTCCCACTCCGGCACCCAGGCCCCGAGAACCTTGTGCCGTCGCGCGAGGACCTGGCGCGGCTGTCCGCAGGCCGGGCAGGGGTGCTCGGCCCGCGGGTCCCGGGTGGTCCTGGGGAGCTCCTCGGCCATGCCTCCAGGGTAGGACCGGTGCCCGGGGGCCGCTCCCCCGTCAGCACGCCCGGGCCGAGCTCCCCGTCACCGCTTCCTGGTGTACGTGCGCACGACGACCCCGTTGCCGAAGGTCCGTACGCCTTCGAGCGCGAAGTCCCGGACGGCGAAGTCCGCGCCGAACATCGGCATGCCGGAGCCGTACACCTGCGGGTACGTCTTGATGACCAGCTCGTCGATCTCGTCGACCAGCTGGCCCGCGACCTGCGCGCCGCCGCAGAGCCAGATGCCCAGCGAGCCGTCCTCGGCCTTGAGCTCGCGGACCCGGGCGGCCAGGTCGCCGGCGACGAGCTCGACGTTCGGGTCGGGCGACTCGGCGAGCGAGCGGGTCGCGACGATCTCGCGCAGATGGGCGTACGGGCTGGTGATGCCGGCGTCCAGGGCGAGGCGGTACGAGCCGAGGCCCTGGATGACCGTGTCGAAGCGCTTGTTGGGCACGTCCGCGAGGCCGACGGCCGCCCGGAAGGCGGTCGGGAGCGTGTCCGGGTACTCGGTGTTCATGAAAGCGGCGTACTCCTCGTCCATGAACTGGAACATGGACGAGGCGTCGCCGTGGGGGTCGCCGATGAAGCCGTCGAGGGAGCAGGCGACGTAGTACGTGAGCTTGCGCAAGCCGGATCTCTTTCCGTAGGCGGGCGCGGCCCGCGCCTGCGGACCACTGCATGCATAGTGCTTCACATGTAGTGGTAAGCGCAAGCCCTTTTCGTACGCCGGTACGGCTCCGCTCAGCAGCTCCTCTCAGCTGCTGCGCTCAGCGGCTGCGCCGCGTCACGAACTCCGCGAGCGCCAGCAGGTCCCCGGCCGCCGACAGGTCCGGCACCGCGCGGGAGAGCTGCTCCACCGCTCGGGCCATCCGCTCGGCGGCCTGGTTCTGTGCCCAGTCCCGGCCGCCGGCCCGCTCGACCGCGTCCGCCGCCGCCCGTACCGCGGAGGCGTCCAGGACCGGCCGGGCGTACAGCGCGGCCAGTTCCTCGGCCGCCGGGGTGCCGGAGGTGAGCGCGGCCACGACGGGGAGCGACTTCTTGTGGGCGACGAGGTCGGCGCCGGCCGGTTTGCCGGTGCGGCCCGGGTCGCCCCAGATGCCGATGAGGTCGTCGATCAGCTGGAACGCCAGCCCGGCCTCACGGCCGAAGGCGTCCATCGCCGCGACGGCCTCCTCCCCCGCCCCCGCGTACAGCGCGCCGAGCGCGCACGCACAGCCGAGCAGGGCGCCGGTCTTGGCGGTGGCCATCGCCATCACCTCGTCCAGGGTGACCTCGTGCGGCCCGCGCTGTTCGAAGGCGCAGTCCGCCTGCTGGCCCGCGCACAGCTCGATCACACAGGCGGCGAGCCGGGCGGAGGCGGCCGCCGCGGCCGGGTGCGGGTCCTCGGCGAGCAACCGCAGCGACAGCGCGTTCATGGCGTCGCCCGCGAGCAGCGCGTCCGGAATGCCGAACACGGCCCAGGCGGTGGGACGGTGACGGCGGGTGGGGTCCTCGTCGACGATGTCGTCGTGGAGCAGGGTGAAGTTGTGCGCCAGCTCCACCGCCGCCGCGGCCTTCACGGCCGGGGCCGGGTCCGCGCCGAACGCGCGGGTCGCGGCGAGCACCAGAGCCGGCCGGATGGCCTTGCCGCCCTGGCCGTCGGCCGGGCGGCCGTCGGCCTCCTCCCAGCCGAAGTGGTACGCGGCGATACGCCGTATGGAACCCGGCAGGGACGCGACTGTCGTGCGCAGTTGGGGTTCGACGACGCCGCGGGTCCGGTCCAGGAGCAGCACGGCGCTCTGCCCGTCGGTACCGGTCGCGGCGTGCGCGCTGGTCATGGTCATGTGTGCGGTCACCTTCGTCAGGGCCTGGTCGATGTGGGGCGGGCGGCGGCGGCCGGTGGGCGGTCGGCGGCGGCCGGTGGACGGCCGCCGCCCGCGCGGAGTCGGGCGTCCGGGGGCGGGGCCTGTCGGCGTGGCCCCGCACCCGGTGGCCGGCTCAGCGCCGGCGGCCGACCTCCACGTTCTCCAGGACACCGAGGGCGTCGGGGACGAGGACGGCCGCCGAGAAGTAGGCGGTGACGAGGTATGAGGTGATCGCCTGCTCGTCGATGCCCATGAAGCGGCAGGACATGCCGGGCTCGATCTCGTCCGGCAGGCCGATCTGGTTGAGGCCGATCACGCCCTGGTCGGACTCGCCCGTGCGCATGCAGAGGATCGAGGTGGTGCCCGCGTCGGAGACCGGGATCTTGTCGCACGGGTAGATCGGCACCCCGCGCCAGGTCGTGATCCTGGTGCCGTCGACGTCGACGGTGTCGGGGACCAGGCCGCGCCGGTTGAGCTCGCGGCCGAAGGCGGCGATGGCCAGCGGGTGGGCCAGGAACAGCCGGGAGTTGCGCCGCCGGGACAGCAGCTCGTCGAGGTCGTCGGGGCCGGGCACGCCGTCGTGGGGCTGGATCCGCTGCCCGTAGTCGCAGTTGGCGAGGAGGCCGAACTCCCGGTTGTTGACCAGCTCGTGCTCCTGGCGCTCGCGCAGCGCCTCGACCGTGAGCCGCACCTGCTGCTCGGTCTGGTTCATCGGCTTGTTGTAGAGGTCGGCCACGCGTGTGTGGACCTTGAGGACGGTCTGGGCGATGCTCAGCCCGTACTCACGCGGGGACGCCTCGTAGTCCACGAAGGTGTGCGGGATCACGGCCTCGCCGACATGGCCGGCGGAGAGGTCGATGGCCGCCTCGCCGTACCTGTTGGTGGCGCGCGGGGGCAGCGCCGCGAACTCCGCCAGATGGCCGGCCAGCGCGCCGGCCCGCTCGGCGAGGGCCAGCACGTCGGCCCGGGTGAGCTCCAGGACCGTACAGACCGTGGCGGCGCGGGCGGTCCACTCCCAGCTCGCGTCCGCGGCGACGAGGGCGGCCTCGCCGAAGTAGGCGCCGTCGGCGAGGACGCCGAGGACCGTCTCGTCCCCGTAGGGCCCCTCGCCGATCTGCTCGACCTTGCCGTGGGCGAGGAGGTGGACCCGGTCGGTGGTGTCGCCGCGAGTGGCGATGACCTCGCCCGGCGCGTACGCGCGCTGGCGGCAGCGGCCCGCCAGCTCGGTCAGGACGTCGCCGTCCTCGAACCCGCGCAGGGCCGGGAGTTCGCCGAGCTCGGCGGGGATGACCGCGACCTGCTCACCGGTCTGCACGAAGGTGACGCGGCCGTCACCCACGGCGTAGCTGAGCCGCCGGTTCACCCGGTAGGTGCCGCCCTGCACCTGCACCCACGGCAACGCCTTCAGGAGCCACCGGGAGGTGATCTCCTGCATCTGCGGCGCCGACTTGGTGGTGGACGCGAGGTTCCGCGCGGCAGCGGTGCCGAGGCTCTGCTGCGGTGAGGCCTGATCCGCGCGGATCTCGTCGCCGACCGAACCAACGGACATGGAACTCCCTCTCGTACGACAAAGCTGCGAGAGAGAGCCTTTCAGCACGGAGCGTGTCTGCGCCATTACACAAAAGAGTGGGTGTGGATCGCAGGGGGCTGGGCATCGCGCGCGTTCCTCCACTCGCAGGGATCAAGCCTCCCTTCGCCTTCCTGTCCGGATCGGCTCGCACACCGTACGAACGGATGGCAGCGGAGCCGCCGCCTCCGGTACTCCGGAAGCACTGCGAGAGCATGGCGAAACCCCTGCGGAACCACCGCACTTCGCATGCCCGAAAGGAGCCGGTCATGGCCCCACCCATGTCCGCGAGCCGCTTCCTCCACGCACTGCGCGACGAGGGTCTGACGGTCGTCGAGGTCGGCGACTGGCGCACACACAACCGCAACCACAAGGGCCCCTGGGGCCCCGTCAACGGCGTGATGATCCACCACACCGTCACCCGCGGCACCGACAACACCGTCCGCATCTGCCGGGACGGCTACGACTCCCTGCCCGGGCCGCTCTGCCACGGCGTGATCGCCAAGGACGGCACGGTCCACCTGGTCGGCTACGGCAGGGCCAACCACGCCGGCCTCGGCGACCCCGACGTGCTGCGGGCGGTCGTCGCCGAGCAGCGACTGCCGGTCGACGACCAGGCCACCACGGACGGCAACCGGCACTTCTACGGCTTCGAGTGCGAGAACCTGGGCGACGGCGAGGACCCGTGGCCCAAGGTGCAACTGGAGGCCATCACCAAGGCCGCGGCGGCACTGTGCCGGGTGCACGGCTGGACCCAGCGTTCGGTCATCGGGCACAAGGAGTGGCAGCCGGGCAAGGTGGACCCGCGCGGCTTCACGATGGGCTGGCTGCGCGAGCAGATCGCCGACCGGCTGCGCTGACGGCAAGGGCAGACCGGCTGCGGCGACGGCAACGGCAACAGCAACGGCAAACGGCAGACCGGCTGCGCTGCCCCCAGGGGCAGGCCGGCTGCGCCGACCGCAACCGCAGACCGGTTGTGCCGAGCGCGCACCGGCCGCTCCGGGCCACGCCCCCGAACAGCGACAATGGCCGGGTGAACGCGTTCGATCCCGCCCTCCTGCGGCCCCGGCTCCCTTCCCCTCTCCAGCCGGTCGAGGACGAGCGCTTCACCCGGCACGGCCTGACGCTGCTGCTCAAGCGGGACGACCTGATCCACCCCGACCTGCCGGGCAACAAGTGGCGCAAGCTCGCGCTCAACCTGCGGGCGGCCGCCGGGCGCCCGGTGCTCACCTTCGGCGGCGCCTACTCCAACCACCTGCGGGCGACGGCCGCCGCCGGCCGGCTCCTCGGCTTCGCCACGATCGGCGTCGTGCGCGGCGAGGAACTGGCCGGCCGGCCGCCGAACCCCTCGCTCGCGCGCTGCGCGGCGGACGGCATGCGGCTGGTGTTCGTGGACCGGGGCACGTACCGCCGCAAGCACGAGCCCGACACCCTGGCACGGATCCTGGAGCGGGCCGAGGCGCCCGGTGACGTGTACGTCGTCCCCGAGGGCGGCAGCAACGCGCTCGCCGTCCAGGGCTGCGTGGAGCTCGGCCGGGAGCTCGTGGGCGAGGCCGACGTGGCCGCGGTCGCCGTCGGCACCGGCGGTACCCTGGCGGGCCTCGCGGCCGGGCTCGGGCCCGGGCAGCGGGCGCTGGGCGTGCCGGTCCTGAAGGGCGGCTTCCTGGGCGCGGAGGTCCTGGCCCTGCAGGAGGCCGCGTTCGGCGGTCGGCGCGGCGACTGGTGGCTGGACGAGCGCTTCCACGGCGGCGGTTACGCCCGTACGACGCCGGAACTCGACGCCCTCGCACAGGATTTCGAGGCGCGGCACGGTTCGTGGCACGCACTCGCCATCGAGCGCCTGTATGTGGCCAAAATGCTCCACGGCCTGCTGACGCTCGCCCAGGAGGGCGCCTTCGCCCCCGGCACCCGGATCGCGGCGATCGTCACCGGCGCACCGGACCCCGGCGGGACTCAGCCGGCCTCCTCCCGGTAGGCCGCCGCCTCCTCCAGGTCGAGCCGGCGCAGCAGGCTGCGCATCATCTCGTCGTCGATCCGGCGGGCGTCGCGCAGCTTCACGAAGACCTCGCGCTCGGCGTCGATCATCTCCCGCGCGAGGCGCCGGTAGGTGTCGTCCGCCGTCTCCCCGGTCAGCTCGTTGACCGCGCCGAGCCGCTCCCACACCGAGTTGCGGCGCCGCTCCATGACGGTGCGGAGCCGGTCGGCGATCGGCTCGGGCAGTGCGTTGCGCGGGTCGGCGAGGAGGGCGTCGAGGCGTTCCTCGGCGGCCTGGGACGCCTCGCTCTGGGCCTGTGCCTCGGCCAGGGTCTCCTGGTAGCGGTCGCGGCCGGGCAGCTTGAGGACCCGGATGAGCGGCGGCAGGGTGAGGCCCTGGACGACGAGGGTGCCGATGACGGTGGTGAAGGTGAGGAAGAGGACCAGGTTGCGGGCGGGGAACGGGACGTCGTCGGTGACGATCGGGATGGAGAAGGCGATGGCGAGCGAGACCACGCCGCGCATGCCGGCCCAGCCGATGACCACCGGCGCCCGCCAGTCCACCCCGGGCTCGCGCTCGCGGATCCGGGCGGAGAGCCAGCGCGGCACGAAGGTGGCCGGGAAGACCCAGACGAAGCGGACGACGACCACGAAGACGAAGACCCCGACCGCGTACCAGGCCGCCTCCGCCATCCCGTACGGCCCGAGCCCCTCGACGACGAAGGGCAGCTGGAGGCCGATCAGCGCGAAGACGGCGGACTCCAGGACGAAGGCGACCATCTTCCAGACAGCCTCCTCCTGGAGCCGGGTGGCGAAGTCCACCTGGTACGCCTTGTGGCCGAGGAAGAGGCCGACCACGACGACGGCGAGCACACCGGAGGCGCCGACCTCCTCGGCGGCCGCGTAGGCGATGAAGGGGATGAGGAGGGAGAGGGTGTTCTGGAGCAGCGCCTCGCCCAGCCGGCAGCGGATCCAGTGGATCGGCACCATCAGGACGAGGCCGACGCCGATGCCGCCGACCGCGGCGAGCAGGAACTCGCCGACGCCGCCGACCCAGCTGATGCCCTCGCCCACGGCGGCGGCGAGGGCGACCTTGTAGGCGGTGATCGCGGTGGCGTCGTTCACCAGCGACTCGCCCTGGAGGATCGTGGTGATCCGGTTGGGCAGGCCGAGCCTGCGGGCGATGGCGGTGGCGGCGACCGCGTCCGGCGGGGCGACGACCGCGCCGAGGACCAGGGCGGCGGTCAGCGGCAGGTCGGGCACGAGCACGTACGCGAGCCAGCCCACCATGACGGTCGCGAAGAGCACGTATCCGACCGAGAGCAGCGCGACGGGCCGGATGTTGGCGCGCAGGTCGAGGTACGAGGAGTCGACGGCGGCCGTGTAGAGCAGCGGCGGCAGGATCAGCGGCAGCACGATGTGCGGGTCGAGGGTGTAGTCCGGCATTCCCGGCACGTACGAGGCGAGGAGGCCGACCGCGACCAGGAGCAGCGGCGCGGGCACCGGTGTCCTGCGGGCGAAGCCCGCCACGGCGGTGCTCGCCGCCACCAGTGCCACCAGCTGCAGTGCGTCCATGCCCGTCCCGTCCCCTGTCGTCCCTCGTCCTGGCCACCGCGACCGCCGTGGCCGCCATGGAGGCCGCCGTGGAGGCCGCCGTAGCGCCGCCGTCGCTGTCCGTGCCGGCGCTGTCGGTGCCACGTCGTAACCTGGCCATCATGAGCGAGTGCCTGCACGTTCCCGAACTGCCGCGCCCCGAACCGGCGCCGCTGCACGACACCTGTCCGGAGTGTCTGGCGGACGGGACGCACCCCGTCCAGCTGCGGCTCTGCCTGAGCTGTGGGCACGTGGGCTGCTGCGACTCCTCGGCGGGACGGCACGCGACGGCGCACTTCTCGGCCACCGGTCACCCGGTGATGCGGACCTTCGAACCGAACGAACGCTGGCGATGGTGCTTCGTGGACGGTTCGATCGTCTGACGGCTGGGTAGGTCAGCCCTCCGCGGGTTCTCCGCGGCCGCCGGGTGGGGGGCGGTCCTTCCGGGCCCCCGGCGACACGGCGGGACGGATCGCGATAGCGTCTCGGCGGACTGCGCAACCACTGCGTACCGCCTGGTTCGGGGGGCCTTCTCCCCGGGCCCCGAAGAGCATGTGCCACCTTGGAGGTGAGGGTGTCCCAGATCGCAGGCGAGCCCGGGACCCAGGACTTCGTGGAAGTCCGGCTGCCCGCTGCGGGTGCCTACCTGTCCGTGCTGCGTACGGCCACGGCCGGCCTCGCGGCGCGCTTGGACTTCACCCTCGACGAGATCGAGGACCTGCGGATCGCCGTCGACGAGGCGTGCGCGATCCTGCTCCAGCAGGCGGTGCCGGGATCGGTGCTGAGCTGCGTGTTCCGTCTGATCGACGACTCGCTCGACGTCACGGTGTCGGCTCCGACGACCGACGGCCGGGCGCCTGAGCGCGACACCTTCGCGTGGACGGTGCTGTCGGCGCTGGCCGGGAAGGTGGAGTCGTCCGTGGCGGACGACAAGACCGTCTCCATCAGCCTGTACAAACAGCGCGGCGCGGGGCCAGGCCCGGCGTGAGGCGGGGGGACGCGACGGCCGGCTTCCCCGAGCAGCAGGCCCGGCCGCATCCGGAGGCCGACGCCGAGGCCGGGGCCGCCGGTGTCGATGACGAGGTCGAGGTCGACGTCGCTACGGATCACGCAGAGCAGGCGGACCAGATGAGCGAGCACGAGCAGCACGAAGAGGCCCCGGCGGCGGCCGAGCCGGACGAGGCCCCGCACGGGGCTCCCGATCCGCACGACCGCAGCGGGGCGCGGGCCCTCTTCATCGAGCTGCGCTCCCTGCCGGAGGGGTCGCCGGAGCGGGCGGCGCTGCGCGACCGGCTGGTCCGGATGCACCTGCCGCTGGTGGAGCACCTGGCCCGGCGGTTCCGCAACCGCGGCGAACCGCTCGACGACCTGACGCAGGTGGCGACGATCGGCCTGATCAAGTCGGTGGACCGGTTCGACCCGGACCGCGGGGTGGAGTTCTCCACGTACGCGACCCCGACGGTGGTCGGCGAGATCAAGCGCCACTTCCGTGACAAGGGCTGGGCGGTACGGGTGCCCCGCCGCCTCCAGGAGCTGCGGCTCTCGCTGACGACGGCGACGGCGGAGCTCTCGCAGCAGCACGGGCGCTCGCCGACCGTGCACGAGCTGGCGGAGCGGCTCGGGATCTCCGAGGAGGAGGTCCTGGAGGGCCTGGAGTCGGCGAACGCCTATTCGACGCTCTCGCTGGACGTGCCGGACACGGACGACGAGTCGCCGGCGGTCGCGGACACGCTGGGCGCGGAGGACGAGGCGCTGGAGGGCGTCGAGTACCGGGAGTCGCTCAAGCCGCTCCTGGAGGACCTGCCGCCGCGGGAGAAGCGGATCCTGCTTCTTCGCTTCTTCGGGAACATGACCCAGTCGCAGATCGCGCAGGAGGTCGGCATCTCGCAGATGCACGTCTCTCGGCTGCTCGCGCGCACGCTGGCGCAGCTGCGGGAGAAGCTGCTCGTGGAGGAGTGACCGGACCCGCCTGTCCGGGGGTTCTGAGCCCCGTAGGCCCTGAGACTGCTTAGGGCCTGCGGGGCTGCCGGCCTGCGGGGCTGCCGGCCTGCGGGGCCGCCGCGGTCTACGGGGCTGCCGGTCTACGGGACTGTCGGCCTGCGGGACTGCCGGCCTGCGGGCCCGTCGGGCAACGAGTCCGCGCGCCCGCGGGACTACGCGCTGTCCTGGCCGGGGCGCTTGATGCCGAGCGCCTCGGTCGTGGCCGGGTTCACCAGGAGCACGAGGCCGGTCACCGCGAGGACCGCGAGGGCGATGCCCGCCGGGATCATGACGCTGTTCGCCTGGAGCAGCTGCCAGGCGACCGGCAGCGCGAGGATCTGGGTGATCACCGCCGGGCCGCGGCTCCAGGAGCGGCGCCGCAGCAGCCCGCGGGCGGCGGCGAGCGGGATGAGTCCGAGGGCGACCAGGGTGACCCCGCCCATGAGGGCCGAGGTGAGGTCGCCGGTCCGGTGGGTGAGGCTGGTCACCAGCATGTAGAGGCCGCCCGCGGCCAGGGCGAGGCCCTCGACGCCGGCCACCACCGCGGCTGCGGTGAGCCGCCCGGGCCGGGCGCCCTGCTCCGTACCCCGCTCCGTACTGCTCGTGTCGGCACTGCTCGCACTGCTCATGCTGGAAGGGTAGCGGGGGCCCGCCCGGGGGTGCCCGGCCCCTGGACCGGACTGCGTCCGGTACCGCCGGGTAGGTACGCTGGCGACCATGCGCGCGCTTCTCGTGGTCAACCCGGCAGCTACCACCACCAGTGCCCGCACCCGTGACGTGCTGATCCACGCACTCGCCAGCGAGATGAAGCTGGAGGCGGTGACCACCGAGTACCGCGGGCACGCCCGTGACCTGGGGCGACGGGCCGCGGAGTCGGACGACATCGATCTCGTGGTGGCGCTCGGCGGCGACGGCACGGTCAACGAGGTGGTGAACGGGCTGCTGCACGCGGGGCCCGATCCGGAGCGGCTGCCGCGGCTCGCGGTGGTGCCGGGCGGCTCGACCAACGTCTTCGCGCGGGCCCTCGGGCTGCCGAACGACGCCGTCGAGGCGACGGGCGTGATCCTCGACGCGCTGCGCGAGCAGCGGGCACGGACGGTGAGCCTGGGGCTCGCGTCCGGGACGCCGGGCACGGACGACGAGGCGGTACCCGAACGCTGGTTCACCTTCTGCGCCGGCTTCGGATTCGACGCGAGCGTGATCGGCCGGGTCGAACAGCAGCGCGAGCGGGGCAAGCGTTCGACCCACGCCCTCTATCTGCGTCAGGTGGTGCGCCAGTTCCTGGGCGAGCGGAACCGGCGGCACGGGACGATCACCGTGGAGCGCCCGGGTGAGGATCCTGTGGAGGATCTCGTCCTCTCCATAATCTGCAACACCTCTCCCTGGACCTACCTGGGCAATCGTCCGGTGTACGCGTCCCCGGAGGCGTCCTTCGAGACGGCTCTCGACGTGCTCGGTCTGACCCGCCTGTCGACCCCGTCGGTGGCCCGGTACGCGACTCAGCTGCTGACCTCGACGCCGGAGCGCGGGCCGCACGGGAAGCACGCGCTGACTCTCCATGATCTGACCGACTTCACCTTGCATTCGAAGGTCCCCCTCCCCCTCCAGATGGACGGAGACCACCTGGGACTGCGTACGAGCGTGACGTTCACAGGCGTACGCCGTGCACTGCGTGTGATTGTGTGACCAGAAGGACCGAAAGTCCTTCCACTCGAACGTTTAGGCTGCCCTCCACCCCCCAGAAGTACGGCTGTGACCGAGCCGACACCGAGGAATCAAAAAAAACTTTCCGGAAGGGGTTGTATCCGTTGCTGGGGTTTGGGAGTCTCTTCTTGGCGATCGGGACGGCCCGCAAGACCGGCCTCCACTGAGAGCCAGAACCCCTCCTCTGTAACAAGGACCACACCAGTTCACCTGGCAGTCGGCCCTTCCCTTGCGGGGGGATTCGTGAAAGCGTTCACATTCACAAGCAACTCGCACGTAACACCTGAGAGAGGTAGCAGCCATGGACTGGCGTCACAACGCCGTTTGCCGCGAGGAAGACCCCGAGCTCTTCTTCCCCATCGGCAACACCGGTCCTGCGCTGCTGCAGATCGAGGAAGCCAAGGCCGTCTGCCGCCGCTGCCCCGTCATGGAGCAGTGCCTGCAGTGGGCGCTCGAGTCCGGCCAGGACTCCGGCGTCTGGGGTGGCCTCAGCGAGGACGAGCGCCGCGCGATGAAGCGCCGCGCCGCCCGCAACCGGGCGCGCAACGCCAGCGCCTGAGCCACCTGCACAGCCTGAGGCAAGCGGCGCGTACACCGTGTACGCACTCACCGCCCCCGAGCCGCAGCGCGCGCAGTAACCCACAGCATTCGAGCCCCGGACCGATTCACTTCGGTCCGGGGCTCGCTGCTGTGAACTCCCTCTCAGCGGAAGGGGGTTACTCGGGCGGAATCACTTCTGCGGCTGGACCGGGATGTCGAGCACCACTCGGGTGCCGCGCTCGGCGCCGGGCTGCATGTCGAAGCTGCCGCCGAGCTCGCCCTCGACCAGGGTGCGGACGATCTGGAGGCCGAGGTTGCCGGCCCGCTGCGGGTCGAAGCCCTCGGGCAGTCCGCGGCCGTCGTCCTTGACCGTGATCAGCAGCCGGGCGTCGGCCCGCGGTTCGCCGCGGACGGCGGTGACCTCGACGGTTCCCGTCTCGCCCGGCGCGAAGGCGTGTTCCAGGGCGTTCTGCAGGATCTCGGTGAGCACCATGGAGAGCGGCGTGGCGACCTCGGCGTCCAGGATGCCGAACCGGCCGTTGCGCCGGCAGGTGACCTTGCCCGGGGAGATCTCGGCGACCATCGCGATCACGCGGTCGGCGATGTCGTCGAACTCGACCCGCTCGTCCAGGTTCTGGGACAGCGTCTCATGGACGATGGCGATCGAACCGACGCGCCGGACGGCCTCGTTGAGCGCCTCGCGGCCGCGGTCGGAGTCCATCCGGCGGGCCTGCAGCCGGAGCAGGGCGGCCACCGTCTGGAGGTTGTTCTTCACCCGGTGGTGGATCTCCCGGATGGTGGCGTCCTTGGTGATCAACTCGCGCTCGCGGCGGCGCAGTTCGGTGACGTCGCGGAGCAGCACGAGCGAACCGATGCGGGTGCCCTTGGGCTTGAGCGGGATCGCGCGCAGCTGGATCACGCCGCCGTTGCCCTCGACCTCGAACTCGCGCGGGGCGTAGCCGGAGGCCATCTTGACCAGGGCCTCGTCGACCGGGCCGCGGGAGGGGGCGAGTTCGGCGGTGACCTGGCCGAGGTGCTGGCCGACCAGGTCGGCGGCGAGGCCCAGCCGGTGGTAGGCGGAGAGGGCGTTGGGCGAGGCGTACTGCACGATGCCGTCGGCGTCGAGGCGCATCAGTCCGTCGCCGGCCCGCGGCGAGGAGTCCATGTCGACCTGCTCGCCGGGGAAGGGGAACTCGCCGGCGGCGATCATCTGGGCGAGGTCGGAGGCGGACTGGAGGTAGGTGAGCTCCAGCCGGGACGGGGTCCGCACGGTGAGCAGGTTGGTGTTGCGGGCGATGACGCCGAGGACGCGGCCCTCCCGGCGTACGGGGATGGACTCGACCCGGACCGGGACCTCCTCGCGCCACTCGGGGTCGCCCTCGCGCACGATCCGGCCCTCGTCGAGCGCGGCGTCGAGCAGCGGCCGGCGGCCGCGCGGGACCAGGTGGCCGACCATGTCGTCCTGGTAGGAGGTGGGGCCGGTGTTCGGCCGCATCTGGGCGACCGACACGTAGCGGGCCCCGTCGAGGGTGGGCACCCAGAGGACGAGGTCGGCGAAGGAGAGGTCGGAGAGCAGCTGCCACTCCGACACCAGCAGATGGAGCCAGTCGAGGTCGGACTCGCTCAGAGCGGTGTGCTGGCGGACGAGGTCGTTCATGGAGGGCACGTGTGCGAGCGTACCCGCGGAATTAACAGGCGGTGAACCTGGATCTCCGGGCTTCCGTGGTGGAGGATGGGCCCCGAAACGACCGCTTGCACGCGGATGGACAGACAAGAATGGTCTAGTCCACAATGCTATACATTCGAGCCTCCATCCTCCCCGCACAGGAGGATGGACGAGGTACCCGGCGCTCTCTGCCCTGACTGCGCCGAGACCTCCCACACGGCCGCGGGACCGCACACCCCCGGCCGGGCAACTCCGGGCTGCGGTGCCGGACGGGTTGAGGGTCCCGTCCCGGCGCCGCGGCCCGCGGGCCTTTCTCCCTGACTCGTCCTGCCGAGCCTTCCCTTTATGCGGCCCCTCGCCCCGCCGGACCTTTCCCTTACTCGGGCCGCGGGGTCTTCCTCCACTCGCCGCGGGGCCTTCCCTACTCGCCGCGCGGCCAGGCCCGCATCGCCGCCTCCGCCACGGCCGCCAGCTCCTCCTCCGTCGCCCCGTCGCGGGCCTGCTGCGACATGCCCTGGAGGACGGCGCCGCTGAAGCGGGCGAGGGTGCGGGGATCGGCGCCGGCCGGGAGCTCGCCGGACTCGACGTCGTGGCGGATCCGCTGCTCGATGGCGTCCAGGTTGGCGTTGCGCCGGGCGCGCAGGGCCTCGGCGACCTCCGGGGTGGAGCAGTTCACACCGGCGGAGATCACCAGGCAGCCATGCGGGTGACCGGGCTCGGTGAAGTGCGCGGCGGCCTCGCGCAGCATGCGCCCCACCGCCTGGCGGGCCGTCCCCTCCTCCTCGAAGGCGCGGCTGCCGAAGGCACCGTGCGCCTCCACGTAGGCGGCGACGACCTCCTCGAACAGGGTCTTCTTGTCGCCGAAGGCCGCGTAGAGGCTCGGCGCGCTGATGCCCATGGCCCGGGTCAGATCGGAGACGGAGGTCGTCTCGTACCCGTGCTCCCAGAAGGCCATCGTCGCCTGCTCCAGAGCCGTCGGGCGGTCGAAGGAGCGGGGGCGGCCGCGCTGCTTGGTGGTCATGCAGGGAATTCTATAGCGGGCACTACGGAAAGTGGTGTACGGTCTTTTCGTAACGACCGCTACAGAAGTGAGGGGGGCGCCGCCATGGGTGCGCTCACGGGGAAGACGGCACTGGTCACGGGCGGCAGCCGGGGCATCGGGCGGGCGATCGCCGAGCGCCTGGCGCGGGACGGGGCACGAGTCGCCGTGCATTACGGGAGCAACGGGACGGCGGCCGAGGAGACGGTCACCGCGATCGAGGCGGCGGGCGGCGAGGCGTTCGCGATCGGGCAGGAGCTGGGTGTCCCGGGGGACGCGGCGGCGCTGTGGGCGGCGTTCGACGCGGCCGTGGGCCCGGACGCCGGCCTGGACGTCCTGGTGAACAACGCGGGAATCGGCGCCTCGGCGCCCTTCGCGGCGATCGGCGAGGAGGAGTACGACCGGATCTTCGCGGTCAACACCAAGGCGCCGTTCTTCCTTGCGCAGCTCGGCGCGGAGCGGCTGCGCGACGGGGGCCGGATCGTGAACGTGTCGACCGGGCTCTCGCACGCCGCGATGATGCCGGACCTGATGGCGTACGCGATGTCGAAGAGCGCGCTCGACGTGTTCACGCGCTATCTGTCGAAGGTGCTCGGCCCGCGCGGGATCACGGTGAACGCGGTGGCGCCCGGGATCGTCGACACGGACGTCAACGCGGGCTGGCTGCGGGGGAACGCGGAGGCATGGGCGGGGGCGGCGGCGATGTCGGCCCTCGGGAAGGTCGGGGCCCCCGAGGACATAGCCGACGTGGTGGCCTTCCTCGCCTCGCACGACGGGCGCTGGGTGACGGGCCAGTGGATCGACGCGACGGGAGGCTCGCTGGCCTGACGGGCGGTTGCCGAGGCGGGATTCGAGTGGCCCGCGGGACGGGTGCGGCTGACGATGAGAGGGGGTTGTTCACGGGGCGGAACGGCATGGGCCGAGGGCCTGCGCTCTGCTAGATTTGGGACTAGATTGGTCTATACCACATAGGTGACCACATCGGCCCTCAGCAGCCCCTCACCAGATCGGCAGGCACAGCGTGGAAGTTGTCATCGTCAAGGACGCCAAGGCGGGCGGCGAGCTCATCGCGGACGGCATCGCCGGCCTCCTGCGCCGCAAGCCCGACGCGCTGCTCGGCGTGGCCACCGGCTCGACCCCGCTGCCCATCTACGACGCCCTGATCGCCAAGGTGGCCGCGGGCGACGTGGACGCCTCCCGGGCCCGGATCGCCCAGCTCGACGAGTACGTGGGGCTGCCGGCCGGGCACCCGGAGTCGTACCGGTCGACGGTGCTGCGCCAGGTCGTGGAGCCGCTCGGGCTCTCCCAGGACGCCTTCATGGGCCCGGACGGCTCGGCCGAGGACGTCCAGGCGGCCTGCGAGGCGTACGACCGGGCGCTGGCCGAGGCCGGCGGCGTCGACCTGCAGATCCTCGGCATCGGCACCGACGGGCACATCGGCTTCAACGAGCCGTGCTCCTCGCTCGCCTCCCGCACCCGGATCAAGACGCTCACCGAGCAGACCCGCGTCGACAACGCGCGCTTCTTCGACGACGACATCGAGCAGGTGCCGCACCACGTCATCACGCAGGGCATCGGCACCATCCTGGAGGCCCGTCACCTGGTGCTGCTGGCCACCGGCGAGGGCAAGGCCGAGGCCGTGGCGCAGACGGTCGAGGGCCCGGTCGCCGCGCTGGTGCCGGCCTCCGCGCTGCAGCTGCACCCGCACGCGACCGTGGTCGTGGACGAGGCCGCCGCCTCCAAGCTGAAGCTGGCGGACTACTTCCGCCACACCTACGCGAACAAGCCGTCCTGGCAGGGCATCTAAAGGCCCGCGCGAGCCCGTGAACGGAAGGGGCCCGGCACCAGGATCTGGTGCCGGGCCCTCTGCCGTACCGGGACCGGGTACGGGGCTGGTACGGGACCGGTTACGGGCCGGTACGGGTCCGGGCCCGGCTGGTACGGGACCGGTACGGGTCCGGGCCCGGCTGGTACGGGACCGGAACCGGTTACGGGACCGGGCCCGGGTACGGGACCGGGCCTGGGTACGAGGCCGGGCTCAGCGGCCGGCGATGGCCTCCGCCGCGGCCTGGCCGCAGACGCGGGCGGCGCCGTGGGTGGCGATGTGGAGGGCGCCGCGGGGCTCCGACTCGTCGAGGCCCATCTCCACCACCACGGTGTCGGGGCGGGCGGCGAGCAGGGCGTCGAGGGTGCCGGACATCCACGGGTGGCGGTGGGCGTCGCGCACGACGGCGACCACGCGCCGCTCCCCCGCGGCGGCCAGCACGGCGTCGGCCGAGGCGTCCGCCCCGTACGAGCCGGTGCGGGTGCCGGGCAGGAGCCGCTCCAGCTCGGCGGCGATGCCCCACGGGGTCTCGTCGCCGACGGCGAAGTTGGCGGCGGGCGTGAAGGAGGCCACGTAGGGGGCGTCCGTCACCGGAGCGAAGGGCCGCTCGCCCGGGGTGATCGTGAGGGCCCGGCGGGCCGCGACGAGTCCGACGTCGGTGCCGGGCGCGGTCCCCTCCTGTGTCGCCGCGCCCGGCCCCGTTCCAGCCCCCCTGGCCCGGTGCGCCTGGGTCCAGGCCGCCAGCGCGCGGACGCGCTCGGCGGCGTCTGCCAGCCGCTCCTCGGGCAGTTCACCGGTCCGTACCGCCGTCACCAGCGCGTCGCGCAGCCGCAGCACGGTCTCCTCGTCGGCCAGCCCGCCGCCGACGCAGATGGCGTCGGCGCCCGCGGCGATCGCGAGGACGGATCCGCGCTCGATGCCGTAGGTCGCCGCGACGGCCTGCATCTCCATGCCGTCGGTGACGATCAGGCCCTCGAAGCCCAGCTCCTGGCGCAGCAGACCGGTGAGGATCTGCGGGCTCAGGGTGGCCGGACGATCCGGGTCGAGCGCGGAGAGCAGGATATGCGCGCTCATGACGGCTTTGGAACCCGCCGCGATGGCGGCGCGGAAAGGTACCAGCTCACGGGCGTGCAGTGTGGCGAGGTCCACATCGATACGGGGCAGCGCGTCGTGCGAGTCCACGTTGGTGTCGCCGTGCCCCGGGAAGTGCTTGGTGCAGGCGGCGACGCCCACGGCCTGGAGGCCGTCGACGTAGGCCACGGTGTGCCGGGCGACCAGATCGGGGTCGGCGCCGAAGGAGCGCACCCCGATGACCGGGTTCTCGGCGTTGGAATTGACGTCGGCCGAGGGCGCCCAGTTGAGGTCGACCCCGCAGGCGACGAGCCGGCGGCCCAGCTCGCGGGCCACGGCCCGGGTGAGCTCGACGTCGTCGACGTGGCCGAGGGCGTAGTTGCCGGGGAACGAGGAGCCCTCGTTGACCTCCAGGCGGGTGACGTCGCCGCCCTCCTCGTCGATGGCGACCAGGACGTCGTCCCGCTCGGCGCGCAGCCGCGCGGTGAGCGCGGCGAGCTGCTCGGGGGAGACGACGTTCCGGCCGAAGAGTCCGACCGAGGAGAGGCCCTCGCCGATCCGGCGGAGCAGCCAGTCGGGGGCGGTGGTGCCGACGAAGCCCGGCTGCAGGACGGTGAGCGCGTCCCGGGTCAGGGTGTCCGTGCTGGTTGCGAGCGTGGTCATGGGGCGCCGTTATCCCTTCACCGCGCCGGCGGTCATGCCGCCGACGGCCTTGCGCTGGAGGAAGAGGAAGACGATCAGGACGGGGAGCGCGAAGAGGGTCGAGGCGGCCATGGTGGCGCCCCAGTCGTTGCCGAACGCGGTCTGGAACTGGGTCAGCCAGAGCGTCAGGGTCTGCGACTCCTTGTCCTTGTTGAGCATGAGGATCATCGCGAACTCGTTCCAGGCCGTGATGAAGCCGAAGATCGAGGTCGACATCAGGCCCGGGGCGAGCAGCGGGAAGATGACCTTGCGGAAGGCCTGGCCGCGGGTGCAGCCGTCGATCTGGGCGGCCTCCTCCAGCTCGACCGGGACGGCGGCGATGAAGCCGCGCAGGGTCCAGATGGTGAAGGGCAGCACCATCACGAAGTAGATCGCCGTGAGGACCGGGATGCTGTTCAGCATGTCGTTGTCGCGGGAGATCATGTACATCGCGATGGTGAGGACCTCCCACGGGGCCATCTGCGCCATCATCACGACGAGCACGATGGCCTTGCGGCCGCGGAACCTCATCCGGGCGAGCGCGAAGCTCGCCAGCAGGGCCACGAAGAGGGCGAGCACCACGGCGCCGACGGTCACCACGAGGCTGTTGGTGACATAGGTCCAGAAGAGGTCGACGCCGGTGGCGGTCGAGTAGTTCTCAAGGGTCGGCTTGAAGACGAAGACCGGGTCCTTCGTCATGATCTGGTGCTGCGGCTTCAGCGAGGACGCGAACATCCAGTAGACGGGGAAGACGAACACCACCGCGATCACGAGGGCGGAGAGGTTCTTGACGACGGCGCCGGCCGTGAGCCGCTTGCGGGTGCGGTACTTCTTCGGCGCGGCCGGGGCGGCCTCGGCGGCCGGACTGGTGGTGCTCACGGTGCTCACAGCTCCTCCTCCTGCTTCAGGATCAGGCGGAAGTAGAAGGACATGATCGCGATCAGCATCACGATGGTGAGGACGGAGATGGCCGCGGCGACGCCGTAGTGGAACTGGCCGACGCCCTCGATGTAGGCGAAGACGGGCAGCGTCTCGGAGGCGCGGTCGGGGCCGCCCTTGTTCAGGGCGTAGATCTGCGTGAACGCCTTGAAGATCCAGATCACTTCGAGGAACGTCGTGATCATGAAGAAGGGCTTGAGGTTCGGGAAGACCACGGCCCAGAAGGTGCGCCAGCCGTTCGCGCCGTCCATCTTGGCGGCCTCGTACAGCTCGGTGCCGATGGTGGTCAGACCGGCGTACATGTTGAGGGCGACGAACGGGATGGAGCCCCAGGCGATCAGGATCATCGAGATCACCAGGGTGGAGAAGCCCGTCTCGAACCAGTTGTGCTGCTCGTAGCCGGCGAAGCCGAGCGTGCGCATCAGCCAGTTGACGACGCCGAACTGCTCGTCGAAGAGCCACTGGAAGACGGTGACGGAGGCGACGATCGGCATGGCCCAGGCGAAGACCAGGGACAGCGAGAGCACCAGCCGCATCTTCTTGCCGAGCCGGTTGAGCAGCAGGCCGATGCCGGTGCCGACCGCCATGGTGAGCAGGACGCTCGCGGCGGTGAAGACGACGGAGCGGACGACGACGGTCCAGAACTCCGAGTCGCTCAGCAGGGAGGTGTAGTTGTCGAAGCCCGTCCACACCGTCTCGCGGGTGATGAACTCCTTCCGGCCCAGCTCCTGGAACGAGAGGATCACGTTGCGGATCAGCGGGTAGAGGAGCAGCGCCGCCATCGACAGCAGGGCCGGTGCGACGAGCAGGTACGGCAGCAGCCCGCTGGGCAGGGAGCGTCTCCCCCGCGAGGGCTGAAGGACTTCCTTCGGGCCGGAACTGGCCGGCGGGGTCTGTGACTTCCCTGCCGCCCTCCCGGGCGCGTCCTGGGGACCGGCGGTCGCCGTCCCCTGGGAGTCCACGGTCATGGTCTTCTTCCTCGCGGTTCTGGGGCTCCCGTGCCCACCGGGGCGCGGCCCGGGGGAGCGGGCCGCTGAAAACTGCGGAGCGCCGGCGGTGCGGTCCGGTTGGGGCCGCACCGCCGGGGCTACGTGTGACTACTGCTGTGCAGTTTCGTCAGTAACTTCAGTTTCTTCAGTAACTGCTGCTGTTACCGCTGCTGTTACCGCTGCTGTTACTGCTGGTTGACGCGCTCGCCGATGACCTTGTCGGCGGCCTCGGCGGCGGCCTTGGCGTCGCCGCCCTTCAGGACCTTGGTCATGTAGTCCTTGATCGGGTTCGGGGCGGTCTCGACGTTCGCCCAGCCCGGGGTCACCGGGGTGATCTTGCCGACGCCGGCGGCCAGGGCCATGGCCTCGGCGAACGAGCCGGCGGCCGGCTTGAACTGCGCGGCGTCGTTGTTCGGGAGCAGCGCGCCGGCGGTGGCCTCGGCGTACTTGGTCATCTGCTCCTTGCCGGCGGCGAGGGCCAGCCACTCCTTGGCGAGGTCCTTGTTCTGGGAGCGCTCGGCCACGGCGAGGTTGGAGCCGCCGAAGAACACGGAGCCCGGCTTGTCGGCGGTCTTGCCCGGGATCGGGAAGTAGCCGAAGTCGGCGGTCTTGCCGGCCTTCTTCATGGCGTCGATCGCGCCGCCGGCCTCCCAGCCGAGACCGATCCAGGACGCCACGCCGCCCTTGGGGACGATGTCGGTGGACTGCTGCGGGGTCGCCTCGTCCTTGTCCTTCGGAGCGGTGGAGTAGGACGCCAGCTCCTTGTAGAAGTTCATGGCGTTGAGGGCCTCGGGGGAGGACAGGGCGCCCTTCCACTTGTCGCCGTCCTTGACGGCGAGGTCGCCGCCCTCGTCCCAGACGAAGCCCGCGAGGACGTACCAGCTCTGGCCGGGCAGGTAGATGGGCTGCGACTTCGGGTCGGCGGCCTTGAGCTTCTTCAGGCCGTCGATCCACTCGGCGCGAGTCTTCGGCGGGGTGACGCCGGCCTTCTTGAAGGCGGCCTTGTCGTAGACGACGACGCGGCTGGCGGCGTACCACGGGGCGGAGTAGAGCTTGCCGTCGAGCTCGGCCGAGGCGGTCATGCCCTTGTTCCAGCCGTCGTAGCCCAGCTTGGCCTTGTCGCCGGAGAGGTCGGCGAGGCCGCCGGTGACCGCGTAGCCGGCGGTCTGGGTGTTGCCGAGCTCAAGGACGTCCGGCGGGGTGTCCTCGGAGAGGGCGGTGGTGACCTTCTCCTGGATGCCGTTCCACTGCTGCTTCTCGACCTTGACCTTGACGCCCGGGTGCTTGGCCTCGAACTCCTTGTTGACGCCCGCCATCCAGGCGTCGGGCGCCGAGCCGTCCATGACCCAGACGGTCAGGGTCTTGTCGCCACCCTGGGCCTTGCCGCCCTTGTCACCCTTGTCGCCGCTGTCCGTACCGCACGCAGCGACGGAGACCATCATGCCCGCGACGCCGATCGCCGCGATGAGCTTGCGCTTCACGCCACCCTCCTCAGGGATGCCTGCTCCCCCTCCCACCGCGCGAAGACGCGAGACATACGTCGAGTAATGCTGTGGGGCTGGGACCCGGTCTTTAATGGTGTAGACCAGTACCCGGAGCTTGGCCTAGACCTTTAGGGGTGTCAAGGGTGTATAAGAAGGGCAGTCGGGTCCGTTATCGGACCGACACCTGAGGGAGGGCGACGACCCGTGACCGGTCCGTGCCACCATGTGAGCCGCGACAGACGGAGGAGCCGGTGACGGCAGCAGCACAGGCATCGGGAAGGCAGGCCATGGCCACGGACGCGGGCAGCACGGAGACAGAGGGCGGCGCAGCCACCCGTACCGCGCGCGTGCCCAAGTACTACCGCCTGAAGCGGCATCTGCTCGACATGACGGAGACCCTGCCCCCCGGCACACCGGTCCCGCCGGAGCGAACGCTCGCCGCGGAGTTCGACACCTCGCGCACCACGGTGCGCCAGGCCCTGCAGGAACTGGTGGTCGAGGGCCGCCTGGAGCGGATCCAGGGCAAGGGCACGTTCGTGGCCAAGCCCAAGGTCTCCCAGGCCCTCCAGCTCACCTCGTACACCGAGGACATGAGGGCCCAGGGCCTGGAGCCCACCTCGCAGCTCCTCGACATCGGATACGTGACGGCCGACGACACCCTCGCCGGACTGCTCGACATCTCCCCCGGCGGCCGGGTGCTGCGCATCGAGCGGCTGCGCCTGGCGAGCGGCGAGCCGATGGCCATCGAGACCACGCACCTGTCCGCCAAGCGCTTCCCCGCGCTGCGGCGTTCGCTGGTGAAGTACACCTCGCTCTACACGGCGCTCGCCGAGGTGTACGACGTGCACCTGGCCGAGGCCGAGGAGACCATCGAGACCTCGCTCGCCACCCCCCGCGAGGCCGGCCTGCTCGGTACGGACGTGGGCCTGCCGATGCTGATGCTCTCCCGGCACTCGCTCGACGCCCAGGGCGAGCCGGTCGAGTGGGTGCGCTCGGTGTACCGCGGCGACCGCTACAAGTTCGTGGCCCGCCTCCAGCGCCCCAACGGCTGACACCTTCTCCCAGCGGACGGCCGCACCCCCTCGACGGGGTGCGGCCGTCCGGCGTTGCAGGGGGTACAGGGGGTATGGGGCCGGGCGCACGGGTCCAGGACGGGACCGGTCGTTCGAAGCCGGGCGCACGAAGGCCAGGCGTCCGGAGCCGGGTGTACGGGTCCGGGCGTACGAAGCCGGGCGTACGAAGCCAGGCGTACGAAGCCAGGCGTACGAAGCCAGGCGTACGGGGCCGGGGCGGGAGGCCGTCGTTCCGCCCGGCACCTTTCGCCTGGCAGGAACGTGACGCCCGCGCGGAAGGCGCTGGTCAGCCGCGCGCGAGGCGCACCGGGCCGCGCTGTCCCCAACCGGCCACGCGGTTGGCGCCACTCGTTTTCCGGTGACACCGGGCCCCGGCCGGGCCAGTCTTGAACCCGTCGAAGCCGCCCCGGAGCACGGGAGCGGCACCGGGGCCCGGCCCCGAACCCCCCTTACACGGAAGGCTGCTCCGCCATGCGCACGCTCGCCCGTTTCGCACCGATCGCCCTTCTCGTCCCCGTCGCGGCCGCGCTCGTCCTCTCCCTCGGCGCGGGGACGACGAGCACGGAGCAGACCACCGTCACCGCCGAGGGCGTCGTCGCGGCGACCCCGCAGCCGGGTGACACCGGCGACGGCTTCTCCTGGGGCTGAGCACCATCTACCTCGTCGGCATCTCGATGAGGGCGCCGGACGACGAAGCCGCCCCGGGCGACCGACCCCCACCACCGCCGTCCGCGTCCCGGCTCGTCGAGACGCTGCACCGCCTCGCCCGGCCGCAGGACCGCTTCGAGTGCGCCCGGGCGCTGGTCCTCGACCGCTCGGTCCGGCTCGCCCTGTACGTCGGGGCCCCCGACGAGATCGAGGCCGTCGGCCACGCGCTGCGGCTCTGCCTGCGCCTCCTCGGCCACTCCCCCGAACTCCGCCACCACCGCATCGCGGACTTCCGGCTCCTCTGAGCCCCCAGCCCCCCACTTCACAGTCGGCACCCGACACACTTCGAGGAACAGCCATGCCCAGGGCCCGTCCCAGCGTGTCCGTCATCATCCCCAACTACAACTACGAGAAGACCCTGCGCGCCTGTCTCGCCTCGGTCCTCGCCCAGACCCACGCCCCGCTCGACGTCATCGTCGTCGACGACGCCAGCACCGACCGGTCCCGGGACATCGCCCGTGAGTTCGGCGTCGTGCTCATCGCCAACCCGCGCAACCGCGGGGTGTCCGCGGCCCGGAACCTCGGGGCAGCCGCGGCCCGCGGCGAGATCCTCTTCTTCCTCGACTCGGACACCGCGCTGCACCCCGAGGCCCTGGCCAACGCCGTCGACCTGCTCGAAGCCGATCCCGGACTCGGCTGTGTGCACGGCGTCCTGGACCCCGAGCCGCTCTTCGACGACGGCCCGGTCGAGCGCTACCACGCCCTGCACGCGCACTTCTGGCGCCGCCGGGCCGCCGGCGAGGTGCGCACCGCCTTCTTCGCACTCGGCGCCATCCGCAAGGAGGTCTTCGAGCGGGTCGGCCCCTTCGACGAGAACCTGCGCGACTCGGAGGACGTCGAGTACAGCGGCCGGCTGGTGCGCTCGCACCGGATCCTGATGACCCCGGCGATCCGCGGCCGGCACGACGACGTCGACCGGCTCGGGGCGATGCTCTCGGAGCAGTACCGCCGCTCCCAGCTGCTCGTCGCGGCGCTCGGCCAGATGCGGCAGGGCGGACTCACCGCCAACCGGCCGCTCGGCGTGCTCGCCGCGGCCCTCACCCTGCCGACCCTGCTCCTGGGACTGCTCTCCCCCTGGCTGCTGCTCGTACCCGCGCTCTGCGCGCTGCTCTTCGCCTGCGCCGACCCGGGACTCAGCCGCTTCGCGCTGCGCACGAGGGGCCCCGGCTTCCTCCTCTTCTTCACCGCGGTCCATTTCGTCCTCCACCAGGCGATCGTCCTCGGCGCGGCGCGCGGAGTCGTCCGCTGGCTCACCGAGCCGGACTTCGGACCGAGCGTCCGCCGCCGCGCGACGACGACGGCAGCCACCACCACGGCCAAAGCCACAGCCACAGCCCCCACGAGCCCCAAGACCCCCGTCTGACGCCCGCCGTTCCCTCCCCCCACCCCTCAGGACTCAGGAGTCCGTTCATGGCCACGCCCACGCTCACCGGCCGTCAGGCGCCGCCGGCCCGACCGCCGTCCTCCCGGCCGCCCAGTCGGCTCGCCGACCTCACCGCCCTGGTCCGCCCCGGACAGTGGACCAAGAACCTCGTCGTCGTCCCCCTCGGACTGCTCGGCGCGCCCCGCACCGACGCCGGCGCGCTCGGCGGCGCGCTCGCCGCCCTCGCCGTCTTCACCCTGGCGTCCGCCCTGGTCTACCTGGTCAACGACCTCGGCGACCGGGACCGCGACCGGCGGCACCCGGAGAAGCGGCACCGGCCGATCGCCGCCGGCCGGATCGGCACGGCCACCGCGGTCTCCTTCGCCGCCGCCCTCGCCGCGCTGCTCCTCGCGACGGTCGGCCTGACCGTCGCCACCGGCACCGCCGGGCTCGCCGACTGGTGGCCGGTCGCCGCGTACCTGGTACTCAACGCCGCGTACAGCAGGGGGCTCAAGCACGTGCCGCTGCTCGACGTCTTCATCGTCGCCCTCGGCTTCGTGCTGCGCCTCGCACAGGGCTGCCTGGCCTCCGGGAACCCGGTGCCCAGCTGGCTCGCGCTCGGCCTCTTCTCGCTCTGCCTGCTGCTGATCCTCGGCAAGCGGCGGCACGAGATGGCGGTCGGCGGGGTGCTGCACCGGCCGGCGCTGCGCGGCTACACCGTGGGCTTCCTCGACCAGCTGCTCGCCTTCACCGCGGTCCTCGCGGCGGTGAGTTACGTGCTGCACGTCCAGGCCAGCCCGGTCTTCGGTACGCACGGGCCGCTCGTCGCCGTCCTCACGGCGCCGCTCGCGCTGTTCGGGCTCGCCCGCTACCTCCAGCTGCTCGTCGTCGACGCGGGCGGCGGCAACCCCACCCGCGCGCTGTTCAGCGACCGGATGACCGTCTCCAACGCGCTGCTGTGGGCCGGGCTGCTGGCCGGCGCCTGGCTGCTCGGCCGGCTCGGCTCATGACCGCGACGCCCCCGACAGCCCCGCCGACCCCGACCACCCCACCGACCCGGACGACCTCGCCGACCCCGACGCCCCGGACGGCCTCGCCGGCCCCACCGACCCCACCGACCCAGACGACCCCGACGACCCCGACGACCCCGACGACCCCGCCGCCGCCCGTCCGGCGAGGCCCGAAACGCCTGCTCCGCCTCCTCTTCCCGCTCGCCGTCGCCGCCGGCGTCGGCGTCGCCCTGTACGAGCGGGCCGGCGACCTCGCCGCGCTCGTGCTGCGGCCCGGCTCCGTCCCGTACCTCCTCCTCGCCCTCGCGGCCAACGCCGCCGCCGTCCTGTTCACCATGGCCACCTGGCGCTCCCTCCTCTCCGATCTCGGACCGGGGCTGCCGGGCCGGACCGCGACCCGGATCTACTTCACGTCCTACCTCGGCAAGTACGTGCCGGGCGCGGTCTGGGGCGTCCTCGCCCAGCTGCGGATGGGCGGCGCCGCCGGGGTGCCCGCGCCCGTCGTGCTCACCGTCTTCCTGCTCAACGTGATCGTCGCCGTCCTCACCGGCCTCGCCGTCGGACCCGTCGCCGCGCCCTGGACGCTCGGCACCGGGGCCTGGTGGCTGGTGCTGCCCGGCGCGGCCACCCTGGTGCTCGCCGTGAAGCCGCGGCTGCTCAACCGGCTGGCCGCGTTCGCCGCCCGGCTGGCCCGCCGGCCGGCTCCGCAGGCCCGGGCGAGCGCCCGCGGCATGCGCCGGGCGCTCGCCGCGGCCACCGCCTCCTGGGCGGTGTCGGGCCTGCACCTGTGGGCGCTCGCGGTGATGCTCGGCGCGCCGCCGCTGACCGCGCTGCCGGTCTGCGTGGGCGGCTTCGCCCTGGCCACGGCCGCGGCCAGCCTCGTGGTCGTCCTGCCGGACGGCTGGGGGGCCCGGGAGGCCCTGCTGCTGCTGTCGCTGACCGCCGTCCTGCCCTGGCGGGAGGCGACCGCCGTCGCGGTCGCCAGCCGGGTGGTCTGCACCCTCAGCGAGGTCCTCGTCGGCGGCGCCGCCCTGCTCCTCACCCTGCCCCGCGAGCCCCACCGCTCCCCCCACCGCTCCCCCCGCTCCCCCCACACCTCCGACCGAACCGAAGGAACCCCATGCCAAGGCAGCTCTACACCGTCGACGACTGCGAGTCGCTGACCACCAAGCAGGTCCACGGCCTCTACAAGGACCATGTCAACAAGGCCCAGGTCTCCCTGATGACCTCCTTCGGCTTCGGCCAGGAGCTCGTGGCGAGCGCCGAGGGCGTCTGGATCACCCAGCGCGACGGCCGGCGGGTGCTCGACTTCACCGGCGGCGTCGGCGTCCTCAACCACGGCCACAACCACCCGCGGATCCTCGCCGCCCGGCAGCGCTTCCAGGAGCGCCGCAGCATGGAGGTCCACAAGACGTACTTCTCGCCGTACGTCGCCGC
The DNA here is from genome assembly GCF_053601115.1 of Streptomyces sp. NPDC004788. NCBI lineage: Bacteria > Bacillati > Actinomycetota > Actinomycetes > Kitasatosporales > Streptomycetaceae > Streptomyces > Streptomyces sp. NPDC004788. The sequence continues at coordinate 10,544 of NZ_JBSGBF010000040.1, read as the reverse complement.
GCTCGGCCACAACCTCGCCCAGCTCCTCCCGGGCGACCTGAACATGTCGTTCTTCCCGAACTCGGGCGCGGAGGCGGTCGAGGGCGCGGTCAAGCTCGCGTACAAGTACCACGGCGGGCGCCGCTCCCGCGTGCTGCGGGCCGACATCTCCTTCCACGGCAAGCTGCTCGGCTCGGGCAGCCTGACCGGGCAGAACCAGTCGACGTTCCAGTTCCCCGGCATCCCGGGCGTGGGGATCTTCCGCTACGGCGACCTGGAGTCCGTACGGAAGCTGGTGGCCGAACTCCGCACCGCCAGGGGCGAGTCGGACGTGTACGCGATCCTCATCGAGCCGCTGTCCGCCTCCACCATGAACGAGTGCTCGGAGGAGTTCCTGCGCGGGCTGCGGGAGTTGTGCACGGCCGAGGACATCGTGCTGCTCTTCGACGAGATCTACACCGGCTGGGGCAAGACCGGCACGCTCTTCCACTTCATGCGGTACGAGGGCCTGGTCCCCGACATCCTCACCACCTCCAAGTCCTTCGGCGGCGGCAAGTCCTCCATCTCGGCCTTCGTCGCCCGCGAGCCCGTCTTCCGCAAGGCGTACGACAACCTGACCGACGCCCTGCTCCAGTCGACGTCCACCACCTACTACGGCTTCGGCGAGGAGGCGGTCACCGCCATCGAGGCCGTCAACGTGGCGGTCGAGGACGACTATCCGGCGCGCGCCCGGGCGATCGAGCGGATCCTCGGCCCCGGTCTGGAGCGGATCGCCAAGGAGCACCCGGAGGTGGTGGCCGAGGTACGCGGGGCGGGCGCGCTGCACGGCGTCTTCCTGCACAAGGGCCCGAAGGTCCTGGAGCTGGTGACGAAGCTGGTGCCGGGAGCGATGACGAAGGACCCGCGCTTCCGCACCAAGCTGATCACCTCGTCCGTGGTCAACGCCCTCTACCGGGACCACGGCGTCTACACCTACTACACGCTCAACGGCGACAACCCGCTGATGGTCGCGCCCTCGCTGGTCGCCGAGGAGCACGAGGTCGAGTTCTTCCTCGACTGCCTGGACAAGACGCTCGCCCAGGGTCTGCCCCGGCTGCTCACCCGTTTCGTCAAGGAGAAGGTGTCGTCGCTGTGGTAACCCCCGCTGGAACAACACGGGCCGTGGTCACCGGCGGTGCCGGAATGCTCGGTTCGACGCTCGTCCGCCGGCTGCTCGCCGACGGCCACCAGGTGCACTGCGTGGACCTGCGGGCGCCGGGCACCGCGCACGAGAACCTCACCCACACCGTCTCGGACGTCCGGGACGAGGTCACCATGAAGCGGGTCACGGACGGTGCGGACGTCGTGGTGCACTGCGCCGCCGCCCTGCCCAGCTACCCGGCCGACACCATACGTTCGGTGATCGTCGGCGGTACGGAGGCGGTGCTCGGCGCCGCCGCGGCGAACGCCGTCCCGCGGGTCGTGCACATCTCCTCGACCGCCGTCTACGGGCTGCCGAAGGTGGTGCCGACGCCCGAGGAGTACCCGCGCGAGCCCGTCGACACGTACAGCGCCGCCAAGGCGGAGGCCGAGGAGGTCGCCGAGCGCTTCCGGGGCGGTGACATGTGCGTGCCGATCCTGCGGCCCAAGACCTTCCTCGGGCCGGGCCGCATGGGCTTGTTCGCCATGCTCTTCGAGTGGGCCGAGGAGGGCCGGAACTTCCCGGTCCTCGGCCGCGGCGACGTACGGATCCAGATGTTCGACGTGGACGACCTGGTCGACGCCGTCGTCACCGCGATGCACGCGCCGGCCGAGCGGGCCGACGACACCTTCAACCTCGGCGCCACCGACTTCGGCACGCTCCGCGAGGACTTCCAGGCCGTCCTGGACGCGGCCGGCCACGGCAAGCGGGTCCGCTCGCTGCCCGCCCGGCCCGCGCTCGCCGCGCTCAGCCTGCTCCAGCGCTCCGGACTCTCCCCGGTCTACGGACGGCTGCTCCACAAGCTGCTCGACGACAGCTTCGTCTCCACCGACAAGGCCCGTGACGTGCTCGGCTTCCGGCCGAGGCACTCCAACCAGGACGCGATCCTGCGGACGTACGCCTGGTGGCGCGAGCAGCAGGCGCAGGCCCGGCAGTCCACCCGCCCCGCGAAGAAGAGCGAGGGCGTCACCAGTGTCGAACCGTGGCGGCAGGGGGCCCTCTCCCTCGCCAAGGTCCTCTTCTAGGAGAACCCGATCATGTCCCTCCCCCTGGTCTCCGTCATCGTCCCCAACTACAACTACGGCCGCTCGATCGGCCTGTGCGTCGAGGCCGCCCTCGCACAGACGTACCCGAACATCGAGGTCGTCGTCGTCGACGACTGCTCCACCGACGACTCCGCCCGGATCGCGGCCGAGGCGGGCGCCCGGGTGGTGTCCACCGGCGTCAACAGCGGGGTCGCCGTCGCCCGCAACCTCGGCGCCGAGCTCACCTCGGGCGAGATCCTGGTCTTCCTCGACTCCGACGTCGCCATGCACCCCGACGCCGTCGCGAACGCGGTCCGGCTCCTCGGGACCGGCGAGCGGTACGGGGCGATCTGCGGCACCTACGAGCCCGAGCCGCTGATCCGGGACAGCCTGATCGAGGAGTACCGCTCGCTCCAGCAGTACTACCTGCTGCTGAGGTCCGAGGGCGTCATCACCACCGTCCACACCGCGATCCTGGCCATGCCCCGCCGCGTCTTCGAGGAGGTCGGCCCCTTCAACCCCATCCTGCGCCACACCGAGGACCAGGACTACGGCCGCCGGATCTCCGAGCGGTACACGGTGCTCAGCTCCCTTGAGGTGCGGGGCCGACACGACCACGACGACACCCTGAAGATCGTCCTCGACAAGGTCTTCGCCCGCGCCCGGCTCGCCGTGCCGCTCATCCTCGGCCGGCGCCACCTCCAGGGCGGCTTCGTCACCGGCCCGCGCGCCGGCGCCAGCCTCGCCGCGCCGCTCTCGGTGGCCGCGCTGGCCGCGCCGCCGCTGTGGGGCGCGGTGTGGGCGCTGCTGCCGCTGACCCTGTTCGTCCTGGGGGTGCTCGGCGACCTGGACATGTACCGGGAGGTGCGGCGGCACCGGGGCCGGTTCTTCCTCGGCTACTTCGTCGCGGTCAACTTCCTGGTGAACCTGACGGTGTTCGCGGCGATCGCGGTCGCCGGGGTGCAGTGGCTGTGCTCGGCGCGCTTCCGGCACCTGTACGACCCGCAGCCGCGCCCGGAGCCGGCGCCTTCCCCGGCGGGTGCGGGCCGTGGCTGACACGCTCGCGCCCGAGGCCGTACGGGAGTCCTCCCCGGCGTCGGTACGGCCCCGGGGGCGCCGCAGAGGGCGGCTCGTGGCGGGCGCGGCCGTGGCCTGGCTGGTGCTGCTGCTCGTCGAGTGGGCGGCCGACGGCCGGATCTGGCTCGGCAACCTGGTCGGCATCGTGCCGCCCGCCGCCTTCGTCCTCGTCCCGCTGCTGCTCGCCGCCCTGGCGCCGCTCGCCCGCGGCGCGGCGCGGTGGCGGAGCCTCGGCGCCGCGGGCCTCGCGCTGCTCCTCGGCCTCGGCCAGTCGGGCGTCGACCCGGCGGCGCTCTGGCGGGCCGAGCCGCGGCCGGGATCGGACGCGGTCCGGGTCCTCGCCTGGAACACCAACTCGTGGAACCAGATGCTCGGCACCCAGCACCACTTCTACGCCTTCCTGAAGGCGAAGCACGCCGACGTGTACCTGCTGCACGAGTACCAGCACGTGACCGCCGACCGGAAGGGCCGGCTGCCCGTCGACGATCTGGCGCGGCTGCGCCAGGAGTTCCCCGGTTACGGGATCGCGGTCCGCGGCGAGCTGGTGACGCTGTCCCGCTTCCCGATCGTCGGGCAGCCGGCCGTCGGCCCGGCCCGGGCGGTGCCGACGGGCGCCGACTGGGCGACGACGTACCGGGAGAGCAAGGTGCTGCGCACGGACGTGCTGGTCAGGGGCCGGGTGGTGTCGTTCTACAACGTGCACATGCCGGTGTGGAACAGCATGCCGGACGGCCTCCTCTCGCCCGCCTTCTACCGGCACATGCGGGAGCGCTTCGCCCCGCGCCGGGCGCAGTACGAAGGGCTTGAGGCCGATCTGGCCGCGAACCGCCACCCGGTGGTCGTCGCCGGGGACTTCAACGCGACGGCCGCGATGGCGGATCTGGACCCGCTGCGCGATCGGCTGGCCGACGCGGCGGACGTGAGCACCGACCCGTACCCGACGAGCTGGGAGGAGGGCGGCTGGAAGCCGTTCTGGCGCACCGACTGGGCGTTCACCGGGAACGGGGCGCGGGCCGAGCGCTACTCCTTCGGCGACCCGGAGAAGCTGTCGGACCACGCGACGCAGGACCTGTGGGTCGGGCTGCCGAGGGACACGGAACGGGGCGGGGGCTGACGCCGTGGTCTTCCTGTGCGCCCTGCTCTGGGCGGTCTTCCTCGCACTGCACCTCGTGCTCAACGGGCGCTGGTGGGCCTGGCTCGCGGTCTCGCTGCTGCCGCCCGTCGCCCTCGCCGCCGTACCGCTGGCGCTGCTCGTCGCCGCCTCGGTCACCGGCGCCTGGGGCGCGGCGGCGCTCGCGGCCTGCTCGCTGCTGGTCGCCTGGCCGCAGAACGGCGTCAACCTGCGGGCACTCCGGCCGGTCTCCGTCCCAGGAGGGCTGCGGCTCGTCTCCTGGAACACCCAGCACTGGAACCAGGGCGGCGACCCCGACCGGTTCTACGGCTTCCTGCGCGGCCTCGACGCGGACGTGTACGTCCTGCAGGAGTACCTCAACGGCTTCGAGGGCGGCGAGGTCTGGGACATCGACGACGAGGAGCGGCTGCGGGCCGCGTTCCCGGGCCACCACCTGGCGATCGACAACAACGCGGTGACGCTGTCCCGGTTCCCGCTCGCCGGGCCGCCGGTGCCGGTCGGTGCCTGCTCGCTCCGCGCGGACCTGCGGGTCGGCGCCGGGACCCTGTCCACGTACAACGTGCACATCCCGGTCCAGCTCACCGTCATGAACCCGCTGCGCCCGGCCTTCTTCCGGGACATGCGGCGCCGGGCGGCGGCCCGCGACGCCGAGTACGCGGCGCTCGTCGCCGACCTGCGGGGCAACCCGCACCCGGTCCTGGTGACCGGGGACTTCAACACCAGCGCGGCCATCGGGGACATCCGGCGGCTGCCCCGCTCGTTGCGCGACGCGATCGGCGCCTGCCGCTCGCTCCTGCCCGCGAGCTGGCACGCCCGCTCCAGGCTGCGGCTGTGGCGGATCGACTGGGCCTTCACGGGCGGCGGCGCCCGCGTCGGCTCGTACCGCTTCCGCGACGCCGAGGGCCTCTCCGACCACCTGGTCCAGGAACTGACCGTCACCACACCCTGCTCGGAAAGGGAGATCTGATGGAGTACACGACGCTCGGCGGGCCCGGCGGCCCGCGGGTGAGCACGCTGTGCCTGGGCACGCTGCCCTTCGGCACCCGCATCGACGAGGAGACCGCCTTCGCCGTCCTCGACCGCTTCCACGAGGCCGGCGGCACGTTCATCGACACCGCCAACACCTACGCCTTCTGGGAGCCGGGCGCCACCGGCGCCGAGAGCGAGCTGCTCATCGGGCGCTGGCTGCGCAGCCGGGGCGTGCGGGACGAGATGGTCCTCGCCACCAAGGTGGGCGCGCTGCCCGATCCGCCCGGCTCGGCCTGGCCGCAGTGCGCGGAGGGGCTCTCGGCGCCGGTGCTGCGCCGCCAGGTCGAGCAGAGCCTGCGGAACCTGGGCACGGACCGCATCGACCTGTACTACGCGCACATCGACGACCGGGCGACGCCGGTGGCCGAGACGATGGGCGCCTTCGGCGAGCTGGTCGCCGCCGGGAAGATCGGCCGGGCCGGCTGCTCCAACTTCGCCGCCTGGCGGATCGAGGAGTCGCGGGGCGCCGCCCGGGCCGCCGGGGTGCCGGACTACGCGGCCGTGCAGCAGCGCTACACCTATCTGCGGCCGCGCCCGGGCGCCGACTTCGGCGTGAACCCGCACGCCTCCGAGGAGCTGCTCGACTACCTGGGCACGCGGCCCGAGCTGACCTTCACGGCGTACACGACCCAGCTCACGGGCGCCTACACCGACCCGGGCAAGGAGGTGCCCGAGCAGTACCGGCACGCCGGTTCGGAGCGGCGCCTGAAGGTGCTCGGCGAGGTCGCCGCAGCGCTTGGCCGGTCCGCGAACCAGGTGGTCCTGGCGTGGGCGCTCGGCGGGGCGCTGCCGGTGCTTCCGGTGATCGGGGCGAGTTCGCCGGCGCAGCTCGACGAGGCGCTGGGCGCGGTGGGGCTGCGGCTCGACGAGGAGCTGAGGAAGCGGCTCGACGATGCCGACTGACCGGGGGCGCCTCGGGGCGATCGGCGTGGTGTGGCTGCTGGCGCTGCTGGTCGGCGGGGCGGTCGCGGTGGCGGGCCTCGGCCGGCTCGACCAGTCCTTCACCGCCACCGGCGGGCCCGGCCACCGCGCCAACCAGACGATCCACGCCCGGTACGGCAACGGGGCGGCCGTCCCGCCGCTGGTGGCGGTGGCGGCGGTACGGGACCGGGCCGCGGCCGGCCGTTTCGCCGAAGCGGTCGCCCGCGCGGCGGGCCCGGACGCCCGCACCCTGACGCGTACGGAGGGCGGCACCGCGTACGCCCTGATCTACCCGGGCGCGGGGAAGCCGGACCTGGCGGGCCTGACCGCCGTCGAGGACACGACGAGGGCGCTGCGGGCCGCCGGGGTGGAGGTGACGGGTGTGCTGCCGCTGACGACGGACAGCGCGGCGGCCGGCCCCGGCCCCCTGGCGCTCGTCCTGAAGGCGGCCTGCGCGCTCGGCTTCCTGGCGCTCCTCGCGTGGGCCTTCCGCTCGCCGCTCGGGGTCCTGGCCCCGCTGCTGCTCGCCGCGACGGTCTCGGTGGCCTCATTGCTGCTGGTCGAGGCGGTGGCCTCGGCCGTTCCGGTCAGCTTCGTCGTGGTCTATCCGATCCCGGTGACGGCCCTGGTGGTCATGGTGCGGCGATGGGCGCGGCCGCCGGGCGCGGTCACGGTCACGGGAGTCGCGGCGGGCGCGGCGGCCTTCACCGCGCTGGCCTGCTTCCCGGCGGTGTTCCTGCGCTCGATCGGCATCGCTGGGGCGGCGGTGTGCGTGGTGGGTGTGCTGGTGACGCTGACGCTGGAGCCGTTGCTGCGGTCGGCGGTGGGAGCGGGGCGGCGCGGACGGCCCGGCGTCTCGCGCCGGGCCTGGGCCCGCCCCGTCTCGTTCGTCGCCTTCGCCCTCCTCCTGCTCTGCGCGGGTGCGGCGCCCCTGCTCCGGGTCGGCAACCCCGAGGCCCGTGCCCTGGTGGCCGCCGGCCCGGCGCGGGAGGGGCTCGGCCGGCTCGAAGCGGCCGGGGTCGCGGCCGGTGTGCTCAACCCGCTGGAGGTGCTGGTGCCTTCGGGCGCGGCCGAGGAGGTGGTGCGCAGGGCGTCCGCGGTGCCGGGCGTGCGGTTCGCGGCTGCGCCGAGCGGGCCCGGGTGGCGCCGGGGCGGTACGGCCCTGGTCGTGGTCGTGCCGGAGGAGGAGCCGATGACGGCCGGGGGCGCCCGGGCCGTCGATGCGGTGCGGGCGGCGCTCGCCGGGACCGGCGCGCTGGTCGGGGGTTCGGGGGTGGTGGACCGGGATCTGGTGGACGGTGACTACGGGTTGCTGCCGTACGCGGTGCCGGTGGTCGCGCTCGTCGCCTTCGGCGTCCTCGTACGGAGGCAGCGGCACGCGGCGGCCCGGTCTCTCCTGGGCGCGCTGCTCGCCGCGGCCGCGGCGGCCGGCGGGCCGGTGCTGCTGTGGCAGTTCGGGCCGGCCGGGACGGGCGCGGTGACGGGCTGGGTGCCGCTGGTGGTGGGGGCGTTCGCGTTCTGCGTGTCCCTGGAACGTTCGGCGGCGGCCGTCCCCGTGCCGTCCCCCTCCGGCTCCTCCCCTTCGCCGGCCGGGGCCACCGACGCGGCCGGCCTCCTGGCGGCCGCCGCGGGCGCGCTCGCGGTGCTCGCGGTCGGGATCGGCCCGCAGGTCGAACTGGCGCTGCTCGTCTCGGCGTTCGCGCTGACCGCGCTGCTGGACGCGCTGGGCGGCCGGGTCCTCGCCGTACCGGCCGCCCGCCCCCGTCTCACTCCTTGGAGTTCACCCCAATTGGTCTAGACCTAGACGGGTGCACCCCTCTAGCATCGACGACCGCTACAGCGAGGGGGAGATAGGAATGCTGGAGGCGCTCGGCATCAAGGAGCCGACGGAGACCGTCTACCGTCTGCTCCTGGAGCGGCCCGAGTACGGGGTGACGGAGATGGCGGCCCATCTGGGCCGCACCGAGACGGAGGTGCGCGAGGCCCTGCTCTGCCTCGCCGACCTCAGGCTCGTCCTGATGGACGAGGACTCGGGCGAGGTGGAGCCGTACTCCCCGGACGTCGGCTTCTCCTTCCTGCTCTCCCGCGCCGAGGCCGAACTCAGCAAGCGCAGACGCCAGGTCGAGCAGGCGGGCCGGGCGGTGGCCGGGATCCTCGCCACCTACGCCGACTGCCCGGACCATCCCGCCCGGCACGACGTCGTCCACCGGATCACCGGCCTCGACGCCGTGCGCGAACGCCTGGAGGACCTGGCGGCCGGCGCCCGCACCGAGTGCCTCTCGCTGCTCCCGGGCGGGGCCCAGCTGCCCGACACCATGGACGCCAGCCAGCCGCTGGACCAGCTCGCCCTGGAGCGCGGGGTGCGGATCCGGTCGATCTACCAGGAGAGCTTCCGCAACGACCCGCCGACCGCCGACTACGTGCGCTGGTACTGCGGCCTCGGCGGCGAGGCCCGTACCGTGCCCGTCGTCCCCATGCTCATGGTGATCGTCGACCGCGAGGCCGCCCTCGTCCCCGTCGATCCGGAGGACGCCCGCGCCGGCGCCCTGGAGGTCCGCAGCCCCGGCCTGGTGCACGCCCTCGTCGTCCTCTTCGACCGCCTCTGGGACGCGGGCACCCCCTTCGGCGAGGCCCCGCGCCGCGACGAGCACGATCTCTCGCCGCAGGAGCGCGAGTTGCTGATGCTCCTCGGCATCGGCTGCACCGACGACATCGCCGCGCGCCGGCTCGGGGTCTCCCTGCGCACCGTGCGGCGGATGAGTTCGGAGCTGATGTCGCGGCTCGGCGCGCGCAGCCGTTTCGAGGCGGGCGTGCGGGCGGTGAAGGAGGGCTGGCTGTGAGTCTCATCCGTTATACGGACAGGGGTTCCGCGAATCGAAGCGGTCCCCTAGATTTCCCCGTCATTACGAGGTGATCAGCGAGGGGACGGAATCGCCATGTCAGAAGCCGCACAAGGGAAACAACCGGTCGTCACACCCCTCAGGGTGGTGATCGCCGTCTGCCTCGTCGCGCCGTTCGTCGCGATGCTCTGGGTGAGCTCCTACGCGAAGGTGGACCCCGCCTTCATGGGGATCCCGTTCTTCTACTGGTACCAGATGCTCTGGGTGCTCATCTCCACCGCGCTGACCGTGGTGGCCTACAAGCTGTGGCAGCGTGACCAGCGCGCCCGCAAGGGAGGTGACGCGCGATGAAGGACGGCGTGAACGGCGTCGCGCTCGGCGTCTTCGTCTTCTTCTTCCTGGCCGTCACGGTCATGGGCTTCCTGGCGGCCAAGTGGCGCCGGGCCGAGAACGAGCACAGCCTGGACGAATGGGGCCTGGGCGGACGCTCGTTCGGCACCTGGATCACCTGGTTCCTGCTGGGCGGCGACCTCTACACCGCGTACACCTTCGTCGCCGTCCCGGCGGCGATCTACGCGGCGGGCGCGGCCGGCTTCTTCGCCGTGCCGTACACGATCCTGGTCTACCCGCTGATCTTCACCTTCCTGCCCCGCCTGTGGTCGGTGTCGCACAAGCACGGGTACGTGACGACCTCGGACTTCGTCCGCGGCCGCTTCGGCTCCAAGGGCCTGTCGCTCGCGGTCGCCGTCACCGGCATCCTCGCCACCATGCCGTACATCGCGCTCCAGCTGGTCGGCATCCAGGCCGTCCTGGACGTGATGGGCGTCGGCGGCGGCGAGAACACCAACTGGTTCGTGAAGGACCTGCCGCTGCTCATCGCCTTCGGCGTGCTCGCGGCGTACACCTACTCGTCCGGTCTGCGCGCGCCCGCGCTCATCGCGTTCGTCAAGGACACGCTGATCTACATCGTCATCGCGGTGGCGATCATCTACATCCCGATCAAGCTCGGCGGCTTCGACGAGATCTTCGGCAAGGCGGCCGAGGCGTACAAGACGATCAACCCGCTGACCCACAAGCCCAAGGGCGCCCTGGTGCCCGGCGAGGCCGGCCAGTGGACGTACGCGACGCTCGCGCTCGGCTCGGCGCTCGCGCTCTTCATGTACCCGCACTCGATCACGGCGACGCTCTCCTCCAAGAGCCGCAACGTGATCCGCCGCAACACCACGATCCTGCCGCTGTACTCGCTGATGCTGGGCCTGCTCGCGCTGCTCGGCTTCATGGCGATCGCCGCCGGGGTGAAGGTGACCAACGGCCAGCTCGCCATCCCGCAGCTCTTCGAGAACATGTTCCCGGACTGGTTC